>JBHEOD010000070.1:3384-7211 GCA_046261745.1 Binatia bacterium | reverse complement strand
CGCTGATGGCCACGGTGGCCATCCCGGCCTCGGCGGCTGCCAACGCTGCCGACGCTGTTCGCTTCGATCTCGACCGCCTGATTCCGGTTCCGCCCGATTCCCTCCACTGGACCTGCACCACCCGTTCCCTTGGCACGGTCGGCGAGCGCGTTGCCGTCACGGTATTCGCTTCCCCCAAGCCGGCCGTCGAGGAGGCCGTCGACATGGTGCGCGAGGCCGGCCTGCCCATCTCGGCAGTCACCGTCGAGCCGGCCGCGCTGGCCGACTACCTCGGGCTGGTTGGCGTTCCGCTCGGCGTGGTCGCGACCAGCAGCGGCCATCGCGAGTTCCTCACCCTGTGCGCGGACGGCATCCTCGTGTCGAGTCATCACGCCGACCGACGCAGCCGCGGTCTTCTGAAGGCGGCCCTGCGCGAGATGGAGACGTCGCTGCCCGAGCGCAGCGGCGAAACCCCCGTGCTGATGCGAGCGCGTGCAAGCGAGGAGGGCGAGGTTTCGCTGGCGTCGCTGGCCCCGGCCGACCTGCTGCCGGTCGATGCGATGGTCGGCGAACCGGAAGTGATCGCCATTGGCGCCGCGCTCGGCCTGATCGGCGAGTCGCGCCAGAGCGTCAACCTGCTGCCGGAGGCGATGATCCAGACCGCCACCGGCTTCGGCCTGCGTGAGCTTGCGCTGTCGGGGGCCGTGGCGGCGATGGCCCTGATCCTGCTCGGAAGCATCGCGGCCAAGAACATCTCGATCAACAGCGCGCTCAGCACGCAGATCGAAGAGCTCGAACCACGCGTTGAGCAGGCTCTGCGTCACCAGGACAAGAACGCCGAGATGCTTGCCATGGTGGAAAGGCTCGAAGCCAAGAGCCGCAGCCGTACGCTGACGTATCTCAAGGCTGTAACCGACCTGGTTCCCGCGTCCTCCTACCTCACGACGTTCCGCTATCGCGAAGACAAGATCGAGATGGACGGCATCTCCGACAAGGCCAGTGACCTCATCGCGATCCTCGAGTCGTCGCCGTATTTTGCCGGCGTCGAGTTCACCGCACCGACCACCAAGTACCTGGCCAGCCAGGAGCGCTTCTCGCTGCGCATGAGGCTCGAGCAATGACCCTGCGCGAAAGGTGGGATGCGCTGTCGAGCCGCGAGCGCATGCTCGTCGGCGGCGCGCTGCTGGTTGCCGTGCTGGTGACGCTTCGTTACGCGTCGCTTCCCGGAGAGGAGGATTTCGAAAGCGCCTCCATCGACGCCCCGTGGGTCCAGGTGGCGCGCATCGAGAACTATCGCCGCGTGCTCGCGCACGACGAAGCTGTCCAGAAGCAGACCGCCGAGATCGAGGCACGCATGAAGGCCCTGCAGGAACGCCTGACCGCCGGCGCGACCGCCACGCAGGTCGCCGCGGAGCTGCAGGGCGCGGTCAGCTCGATGGCGGCGGAGGCAGGCCTCAACGTGCTGAGTTCGCAGATCCTCAAGGAGGAGGAGGCCGAAGGTGCCAGGCGTGTCGGCGTTCGGCTGACGCTCAGTGGGGAACTTGCCGGCGTTGCCAAGCTCATTGCCTCGATCGAGGGTGGGCAAAAGGACCTCCTCGTCTCTCACCTCGAGATCAACCGCAAGCTGGGATCCACGCGCCGTCCGCCCACCAGCAAGGCCGTGGAACCCGCCACGCAGCCGCCGCTCACCGTCAGCGTCGAGGTCAAGTCGTTCATGAGGCAGGGGACGTGAAGCGGCTTCTCCAGGGCCTCGCGCTGCTGCAGGTCTTCCTCGTCGTCGCGCTGTCGGTGCGTGTCGTTCGCGTGTGGACCACGCCGCTGCCCGAAGTCGGCGAGATTCCCGACCTGCCGGCCGTGACTTCGCTGCCGCCCCCGAGGACGATGCCGAAGATCTCGGCGGTCGTCACCGACGGCGTCGTCGAGCACGATCTTTTCGACGACGAGCGCGGCCAGGGTCTCGACGATATCGTCGTCGAGGGGGAACTGCCGGCGGAACCGGTTCCTCCTCCTTCGACGGTCAAGCTGATGGGCGTGATGTTCGTCGGCAACGAGCCGGTCGGCATCCTGCTCGACAGCAACGTGCAGCCCGAGCAGCAGTCCGTGCGCAAGGGCGACATGTTCGGCGAGTACGAAGTCGGTGACATCACGAAGTCGGGGTTGCTGCTTCTCGGGGGCGGCAATCAGCAGTTCCAGATTCCGCTGCGCATCGAGGCGGCAAGCGCCGCGCCGGCTGCGCCCGCTCCGCCTGCGCCGCGCACCCCGGGCACCGCCGCCCGGCCCGCTCCGGCCGCGAGGCCGGCCTCCGCACGACCTGCGCCCAAGGGCGACGAGGATAAGGCGCTGACCGCGCGCGAGCGCGCCCAGGCGATTGCGCAGCGCAACGCCGAACTGCGCAAGTCCGGGAACCAGAAGGGCGCTGCCGCTGAGCCGGAAGATACAGCGCCGGATCCGGTTCAGGCCCGCCTCGAAGCGCTGCGACAGCTTCGCGAGGCCGCCAAGAGCCGCTGATGTATGCGTGGAGCACTCATGACAGAAGTCGGCACAGCACGGGACCGACAGTTCGCGCCGCAAGCGGCGGAGGGGAAATGACGGTGCGATCGAAGACGAGACTGCTTCAAAGACTGCACGGCCCGGCGCGACGCGCGTGGCTGCTCGCCTCTGTGATTGCCCTGACGATGGCCCCGGCCGTAGCGAATGCGGCACCCATTCCGGGCCCTCGCACGACCGCCGCCAGGGAGAAAGCGGCCGCCGCGGCGGCCCAGGCAGCGCCCGCCGCGCCGTCGGTTCCGCAACCCGCGCCGGTTTCGGTGCCGCCACGCCCGGCCGTCGCCATCGACAACGCCGATGCCGACGACAGCATCGTCCTCAACTTCGAGAACGCCGACATCCGCGAGGTGATCTACAGCCTCGCGGTCGCGATGAACATCAATTACTGGGTGGATCCCCGCGTGCAGGGACAGGTCACGGTGCGCACTTCGGGCAAGCTCGCCCGCGACGACCTCTGGCCGATTTTCCACCAACTGCTTCGCAATAACGGCTTCGCGGCGGTCAAGTCCGGCGACCTCTATTCGATCGTCCCTGCCGAGGAAGCCAAGACCCGGGTGATCCTTCCCGGTGCCGCGGGCGTGGAAGACAACCACTTCATCATGAACGTGGTCAAGGTGCGCCACGTCAGCGCCGACCAGATGGCGCAGACGGTGACTCCGTTCGTGTCGCCGGGCGGCGACGTTCTTGCGTTCCCGCGCTCGAACCTCGTGATCGTCACCGACGTGGCTCGCAACGCCAATCGCCTTGCCGAGCTGATCCGCACCTTCGACACCAACACCTTCGCGGAGATGAATGCGAAGATCTTCAAGATCGAGCACGCGGTGCTCGAGGACCTCGCCGCCGAGTTGACCTCGATCCTCGAGGCCTATCACACCGCGGAAACCGGCAGTCCGGCCGTGCTGATCCCGCTGACGCGGCTTGGCGCGATCGCGGTGATCGCGACCGATCGCGCGGCCGTGATGGCGGTGGATTACTGGGTGTCGGTGCTCGACGTCGAAGCCGAAGCCGGCGGCCGCCGGCAGGTCTACGTGTACAGGGTCGAGAACTCGAAGGCGGTCGACCTGGCGGGCGTGCTCAGCCAGGTGTACGGCGACGGCGGCGGTACCTCAGGCACCGCACGGCGTGCGCGCTCCGGCGACGCGGCCGAAGCCGGCCTCGGCCTGGGCGGCGGGTTGTCAGGCTCACGGGCCTCGGGGTCGTCCACCTCGGCGAGCGCGAGGCGAGGCGCCACTTCGAGCGGTTTCGACGACGACAGCAGGCAGACAAGCGGCGGTCTCGGCTCGACTCGCGGCGGCGGCGGG
>JBHEOD010000070.1:0-3374 GCA_046261745.1 Binatia bacterium | reverse complement strand
ATTGGGATCGAGCCGCGGATCGACCGCGTCGCGGGGCGGTCGCAGCGGACGCGCCAGTGGCGGGGGCGGCGGCGGCGGCGTGATTCTCGGCGGCGTCGAGGGGCAGAACGAAATCTTCGAACAGGAAGTGCGCGTGGTCGAGGACGAGATCACCAACTCGCTCGTCATCCTTTCCACACCGCGCGACTACGAAACATTGCGAATCGTGCTGCGCAGCCTCGACGTGGTGCCGCGCCAGGTGCTCTTCGAAGCGCTGATCGCCGAAATTTCGCTCAACGAGGGCGACAGCCTCAGCATCATGCAGGCCTTGCAGGGCGTGGAGCAGGAAGGCGTCACCGGCAAGGAAGGTGACCAGGGCGGTTCCTATCTCGACATGTTCGGCGACGAGCTGCGCCTGATCGGCGAGATCGGCTCCGGCGGCCTCCTGGGCGCGGTGTCGGCGTACCGTAACGGCATCGAGATCTACAAGGGCGTGATCGAGGCCGCGGCCAACCGGGGCAGGGCGAAGATCCTGTCGCGACCGAACCTGATGACCAGCGACAACCAGGAGGCGCGCCTCCTCGTCGGCCAGGAGGTTCCGATCCTGACCACCCAGTCGAACAGCACCGTGCAGAACAACTCGACGACTCAGATCCTGCAGAGCGTTCAGTACCGCGACACGGGGCTCGTGATCCGCGCGCTGCCGCAGGTGAACTCCGAAGGCCTCGTCAACCTCGAGCTCTCGCTGGAAATCAGTGAAGTAGCGCCGGGCGAGAGTGCGGGTGGAATCCAGTCGCCGACGTTCACAACGCGCAAGGCAGAAACGAGCGTCGTCGTGCACAGCGGCGAAACGCTGATCATCGGCGGCATCATCGCCGAGTCCACCAATGACATTAAGGAAGGCGTTCCGTACCTGATGGACGTTCCGGTGCTCGGAGTCCTTTTCCGCGGCACGGAGACGACGCGTCGCCGGGTGGAACTGATCGTGCTGATCACGCCGTTCGTGGTGCGCGACCGTGACGAGGCGCGCTCGGTGACCGAGGACTTCCGCCGCCGCGTCGACGGCGTGCTGAAGGACGTCGAGATGATCGAAACGCGTGATCCGGCGTCGCACACGCTGATCATCGAGGCTCCGAGCGGGCCGCATACGCCGCCGCCGCCGCCCGCCTCCACGCGCAAGCCGGTACCGCCGCCCAACGGCGGGCCGATCCCGCTGGATTTCCGCGACACGCGGAGCTAGCCCCGGCGCACGCGCAGGAAATCGGGGACAGGTACGGATTTTCCGCGGCGGGAGTCCCAGTCGGTCCCACCTTTTGCGTGCAGCACCGTGGTACTCGCGGACCGGCTTCGTGCCGGTCGGACCGATCGAGCCGATCGAGCCTATCGAGATGGAAGAAGAGGAGGAGAGGAGAGTCCAGGTGCGCAGCGTCGCGATTACAGCCATCGAAGAGGAACTACCGACGGAACTCGTCTCCGACGCCGCGCTGGCGAGCGAACTCGGCCTCGACGAAAGTGTCGTGCGGTTGTGGTCGCGCGGTCGCGAACGCCGCGAAAGTCCCGACGGCGAGGGACCTGCCGCGCTGGCCGCACGCGCCGCCTCCCGGATGCTCGCAAGCCGCGGGCTTTCCGCCGCCGACGTCGACTTCATCGTGTTTGCGACGAACACTCCCGACATGTTCTTTCCCGGCTCCGCGTGCCTGCTGCAGGGCCTGCTCGGTTGCCGCACCGTGGGCGGGCTCGACGTCCGTTCGCAGTGCACGGGCTTCCTCACCGCCCTCGACGCCTCGTGGCGCTTCGTTGCGACCGGCATGGCCGGGCGCGTGCTCGTGGTGGCGGCGGATACTCCGTCCCACTTCAACGCCCGCGACGGGCGCTCGCCGCACCTGTCGTGCGCGACCGCCGATGCGGCCGCTGCCGTTCTTCTCGAGGCCGGCTCGGGGCCAGGCGAGATCCTCGCGGTCACGGTGCGGAGCGACGGCTCGCGCCACCGTGACTTTTGGTGCGAGTATCCGGCCAGCCGCTTTCGCGAGGGCACCACGCTGCCCGGGCGCAATCGCCTCCCGGCGTCGAAGGCAGCCGAGGGCAGGCACTTCCCCGAGGCCGACCTCGACCGTCTTCGCGAGATCGCGCTGGCCCGGGTTCCGGAAGTGTTCGCCGAGACGCTCGCACGCGCCGGCCTGGAACGCGTGGACGTGACGCTGGTTGCGCATCTGGATGCTCGAGTGGAGGCCGAGCTTCCGGCGCTGCTCGCAGGCGCGGCCGGTCGCGTCGAAGTGTCTGACCTGCTGTACGGCGGCGGAGCGTCGCTGCCGGTGCTGGCCTCGCGCGCGCGCAGGGCAGGACGCATTGCCGGCGGCGAAACGGCCGCCCTCGTGACCGCCGGTTCCGGCGCGTCGTGGGGTTGCGGCATCGTGAGGGTGCCATGAGCGAATCGATGCGTTCCGCAGGCCAACTTCCCGAGCGCTCGCACATCCTGGGGATCGGCTTCGAAGTGCCGCGCACGGTCGTCACCAACGACGACCTCTCGCAGATCCTCGACACCACCGACGCGTGGATCCAGCAGCGCAGCGGCATTCGCGAGCGTCACTACGTGGACGACGACCAGGGCAGCGCGCCGCTGGCCGCGAAGGCCGCGCTCACCGCGTGCGCAAAAGCGGGAATCACCCCGGACGACATCGACCTCATCCTGTGCGGCACGCTCAGTCCGGACATCGACTTCCCCGGCAATGCGGCGCTCGTGCAGGAAAGGCTCGGCCTTGCCGGCCGCCCAGCCTTCGACGTGCGCAATCAGTGCTCGGGATTTCTCTACATGCTCGCGATTGCCGACCAGTACATCCGTACCGGCGGCGCGCGTCACGTGCTCGTGATCGGCAGCGAGGTGCATTCGAGCGGGCTCGAGTTCGCCGACCGCAGCCGCCACGTGACGGTCTTGTTCGGAGACGGCGCCGGAGCTGCGGTCGTCGGCCCGTCTCCGTCACCGGATCGCGGGCTGCTCACCATCAACCTTCACTGCGAAGGCACGTTCGCCGAGAAGCTCTGCCTGCTCGGCCCCGGATCGCTTCACAAGCCCCGCCTCGCGAAGGACTGGACGCCGGCCGACATCTACGGATGGCCGCAGATGGACGGCAAGTTCGTATTCCGCCACGCGGTCACGCGGATGACCGAGTCGATCGAGGAAGCGCTGGCCGCCATTGGTCGCAAGAAGGAAGACATCGCGATGATGATTCCCCACCAGGCGAACCTGCGCATCAACCAGCTCGTCGCGATGGGCCTCGGCTTCGGCGAGGATCGCATGGCCAACAACATCGACCGCTACGGCAACACGACGGCGGCGACCATCCCGATTCTTCTCACCGAAACGTGGGAGGCGGGACGCATCAAGGAAGGCGATCTCG
>JBHEOD010000007.1:59022-59344 GCA_046261745.1 Binatia bacterium | reverse complement strand
GCCGGTGACCGCAGCGCTGCGAAAGTGGACGCCTTCGCCCGCCGGAGCCTGCTTGAGCAGGTGAGCGCGGGCTCGAAGCGTGCGTTGCGCGAGGATGTCCTCGTTGCCGGCCACGAGGACGAGGCGCGCGTCGTGCGGCTTCCTCTCGGCCGTCGTCCAGTCGGTCTCGCGGCCGGCGTCGAGGTTGGCGAGCACCTCGGCGGCGTCGGCACCGTCGTAGACGTGCAGCGGGGTGGCGGCGCGGCCGGGCACGGTGGCGGGAGCGTTTGCGGCGGCGGTGCGCGGGTTCGCATCGCCGGTGCGCGGCGCCGAGACGGCGGCG
>JBHEOD010000007.1:0-59012 GCA_046261745.1 Binatia bacterium | reverse complement strand
CATCGGGCTTGCGCCGCTTCGAGCACGGCCAGCCCGAACGGCTCGTAGATCGCCGCCGAGACGAATATGTCGGCATGGTCCAACCGGTCCTGCATCGTGGCGGCGTCCAGTTCGCCCAAGCGCAGCGCCCGCGCCGCCATCTCGAGCGCGACGAGGCCGGAGCGCTCCTCGGCCGAAACCGTGCAGCTCGCGCCGCCAAGATCGAACAGGCGGTTGATGCGGTTGGCGGTCATGTTCGGCATCGTGCCGATCACGCCGGCCGACGTCAGCGCACCGACGACGCCGTCGGCAGAGTCGCCGGACGTGTTTCGCCAGCGCATCCCGTAGCGCGCCACCTCCGCATCGACGCCCATGCCGACGAACACTCCGCTGCGCTCGCGCGGAAGAACGCCGTCGCGGTCGCCGGCTCGTGGCAAGGCGCCGCCGGTTTGCTCGAGTCGGGTGCAGGACTCCAGGTTGGCCACCGCTTCGCGCGCCGCGCCGAGCATGAGCAACTGCTGCGCGAGCGTCTGGCGAAGATCGCTGGGCGGCACGCCGAGCGCCGCGACGTCGAGAACCAGCTGGCCGGCGCGGCCTTCGAAGCATCCGTCGTCGCGAAGCTGGAGCTGCGAGCGACGGTCACGCAGTGCCGTCGCAAACTCTTCGACATTGCGGCAGCCGGCGGCGACGACGCCGATGGCGACGATTGCAAGCGGCTCGGGCGCGACGGCCGTCTCTCGCGCCGAAGTACCTGTCCCGGACTTCCGATTGTCGTACTGCTCGACGAGGAGATGGGCGTTGTTGCCGCCGAAGCCGAAGGCGGAGATGCCGGCGCGTCTCGTGGCTCCGTCGGCGACGTCCCATGGCTCGGCTGCGGTCAGTAGCCGAAACGGCGTGCCGGCGAGGTCTGCGGTTGGCGTCTCCACGTGCAGCGTCGGCGGACGCACGCCGGCTCGCATCGCTTCGATCACCTTGATCAGCGCGGCCGTTCCTGCGGCGGTGATCAGGTGGCCCATGTTCGACTTGAGCGAGCCGATCGGCAGCGCGGCCGCGGCGCCCGTGAAGACGTTGCCAAGGCTGCGCAGCTCGGTCGCGTCGCCGATCGTGGTGCCGGTGGCGTGGCATTCGAGCAGCGAGATGTCGGAAGGTGACAGGGACGCGGCTTCGTAGGCCGCGCGAATCGCGCGCGTCTGGCCTTCCTCGGAAGGCACCAGGAAACCCTTGCCGCGCCCGTCGTTGGAAAGGCCGACGCCGCGCAGCACAGCATGGATGGTGTTGCCGTCGCGCTCGGCATCCGCCAGGCGCTTGAGCGCGACGAACGCGGCGCCTTCAGCCGGCACCAGGCCGTCGGCGCCGGCATGGAACGGCCGACTGCGGCCGCTCGGGCTCAGCGCACCGAGCGCGGTGAAGCCGACGTGGATGAAGAGGTCGTCCGCGCAGTTGACCGCGCCGGCCAGCACGAGGTCGGCGCGTCCGTCGTGCAGCCGGTCGCACGCACTCTTGATGGCGTAAAGCGAGCTCGCGCACGCGGCGTCAAGCGCGAAGGCGCCGGCTTCGAGCGCGAGCGCCTTCTCGAGAATGAGCGCCGGCAGGCCCGACGAGAAACGGTTGCGCGCATCCGGCCGCGCCTCGCGATCCGACCACACCGCCTCGGCGAATGCCGCCATCGAAGCGGACGGAAAGGAAAGGTTGCCGAAGACGGCTCCGACCCTGCCGTGCGCGCCGCCGGCATCGCGCAGCGCTTCGCGCGTCGTGTGCAGCAGCCACTGGAAGAGAGGATCGAGGGCCAGCACCTGGGCGGCCGTCAGTCCATCGAAGCCCTCGGGATCGAACACGCTCGCGAAGCTTTCGACGTAACCGCCGCGGTCCGACCACGCGCGATCGCTGGCGGAGGCTCCGGCGGCGGCAAGGATCTTCTCCCTGGCCACGCCCCAGCGTCCCTCGGGCGCTGGGCCAATGACGTCGCGCCCTTCCAGCACGAGCTGCCAGAGCTGTTCGGGAGTCGTCGCGCCCGGCAACAGGCACGCGCGGCCGACCACCGCGATCGGTTCGAAGGCGGGCTTGGTCACGACTCAGGCCCGGCCGTCGTCGGCTTCGGGCACCAAGTGCGTTTCGACGCCTTCGAACTCGGCGAACACATCGCCCCGGCTGTCGCGGAACACCACGTCCGACAGCGACCTGGCGCCGCGCGAGTCGCGACCGATGACCGTGCAGTGGATGGGGCCGCGCGCCGCCCCGTCGCTCCACGTTCGAACCGACGCGATGCTGGTCGGCAGGGATGCGCGGCCGAGCTTGTGCTTGCACCACAGCAGCGCCAGCTGCAGTCCGCCGTCGAACGCAACCGGATCGGTATGCCAGTCGTCGATCTCGGCCAGCCGCGAAGCGCTCGGAACGCCGTCGCTGCCCAGATGCCAGTCGAACGCAGCCACGCCGTCGAGGTGGGCAGCGATGCCGCTGTCGGACACGCCGTCGATGCTGCGGATCATCTGGAACCTCGGGCCGTGGAACAGCACTTCTCCGTCGTAGACGAGACGGTCGCCCCAGGCCTCCAGCTGAAGATCCTTGAGATAGTGCGAGCGTCCGTTCGTGAAGCCCTGGTGGGCGGCCCGCACGTGCACCATGTCGGCCACGCAGCGGTAGAACGCGGCTCCGCTGGTGTCCGCAAGTTCGAGCGACAGCGAATGGTCGTTGCCTGCGCTGCGCTGACGGCAGTGCACCACGAGGTGGAGGCGTCCGCTTTCGAAGTCGCGCAGCGGAATCCCGCGCAGCACCTTGACGTCGTGCAGCGCCGCCAGCGACAGGTCCGGCGCGAACGCGCGCGCTGCGCGCCCGAACCACTCGATGGCCAGCGCCACCGGAACGACCGGCGTTGCGCGAATGCTGTGGTCGCACAGATAGGGATGACTCACGCGGCTGACGGTTACGTCGAGGCACAGGTGCCGTCCGTCGGGTGACGGCAGCAGCGCTTCCGGACGCGGCCGGCCGCCGAGCACGAGTTCGACGTCGGCGCCGCCGGAGGCGCCCATCAGCTCGTCCACGAACATCTGCGCGCCGCTTGCAAGATCGATCAGCGGCACTCCCATGGTTTCGAAACGCGCCTGGAGCTCCGGGCTGACCATGCCGCCGGCCCACGGACCCCAGCCGAGAGAACGAACGACGCACGCGTCGCCGCGACGCGCGTTCTCCGCGAGCGCCACTTTGTTGAGGATCTCGTTGGCCATCGCGTAGTCGCTCTGGCCCATGTTTCCGCAGCGGGCAGCCACGGAGGAGAACAGGCACAGCGCCTTGAGCGGATCGGCGGCCGTGGCGGCGAGCAGCGCGCGCAGGCCCTTCACCTTGGTGTCGAAGACGCGGTTGAACTGCTCGGTGGTCTTCTCGGCCACGAAGCGGTCCTGGATCACGCCGGCTCCGTGCACGACGGCGTGAATCGGGCCCCACGTTTCGCGCACGCCGGCTAGCGTGGCTGCGAGCGCCTGCTCGCTGGTCACGTCGGTGGCCGCGTAACGCGCCTGCGACCCGGCCGCCTCGATGGCGTCGATGGTGGCGCGGATCTCGCGGCGCGCGAGGATGTCGGAAACCTGCCGCCCGAGCTGGGCCGGTGTGAGCGTTGCGCCGGTGGTTTTCGCACGGGCGAGCAGCACGCGCTTGAGAGCGGCGGCATCGGCGATTCCTTCGCACTCGCGGGGCTCGGGCTCCTCGGTGGTGCGGCCGAGCAGCACGAAACGAAGCCGCGCCTGTCCGGCGAGTGCCGTGAGCGTTGCGGCGGTGACACCGCGCGCGCCGCCGGATGCGACGACGACGTCTCCGTCGGCAAGGCGAAACGCGCCGCCGGCCGCGGGTGCCTCGGTGCTGCGCAGCACCACGCGACGGTTGTCGCGCGTGAGTCCGACGTCGAGATCGGGGCCGCCGGCGAGCAACTCGTCGACGAGCGCGCGCGCCAGCTGCGCGGACGGACGATCGCCGCGCTCGAGGTCGACGGCCTTGACGGCAACGGCCGGCCATTCCTGTGCGAGCGTTCGCGCGAGGCCGGCGCAGCCGGCGAGCCACGCGCGCCGCGGATCGATGCCCGCGGTTCCAAAGGTTCCGCCGGTGTCCTGCACCATCAGGAAAAAGCCGTGGCGAGGCTTGTCATCGGAGCCCGGTTCCGCGAACCAGGCGGCCGCTTTCTTCGCAATCGCGAAGGCTTCGCGATTGATGGCGATGGCGTCGTTGTCATCGGCAATGACGCGCAGTCCACCGAGGAAAATCACTCCGCGCAGGTCGGCTGGCGGAACATTTTCGGAGACTTCGGCGGTGATGCCGTGTACGGCCAGCTCGCGCACGATGCATTCGGGAAGGTCGGTGCCGTCGTCGATGACGACCACGCGACCCTCGCCGAGGATTCCGCGCTCGGACATGCCGATGGGGCTCGACTCGACGGCTTCGAGAATGTAGCGGCCGAGCGCTTGGCCTGCGCCGGGAGCGGTGTGCGATGGCGCTGAGGCGGGCGCGGCGCCCGGCGCAGCGGCGCCTGCAGCGCTCGGTGCAACTTCGCCCGAGGCGTTCGGCGCTCCGCCGCCGGTCTTGGCGATCTCGCCGTTCATGTAGTCGACGATCTGGCCGAGCGTGCGCAGCTTGGCCATCACGCGCACTTCCACTTCCGGAAGCCCGGGCGCACGCTCCTGCATGGCCGCGAGGATCTCGACTCGCTTGATGGAGTCGATGCCGAGGTCGCCCTCGAGTTCCATCTCCATGGTGAGCATTTCGGTCGGGTAGCCTGTCTTCTCCGAAACGATGTCGAGCATCAGCGCTTCGAGATCGGCCGATGGGGGAACCGAAGGTGCGCTCGCGACGGCATCCGCCGCAGGCGCCGGCGCTACCACGAAGACTTCCGCGCCGACGCGTTCGGCGCTCTGCACGCGTCCCGGATTGGCGGTTTGGGAAAATGGGGTCTGACCCCATTTCTCGTGATTGGCGGAAAGTGGCGGCTGATTCTCGACGGAAATCTGTACCTGTCCCCGATTTTCGAGGGCGTTGAAGCCGTGGCTGACGGTTTCGAGGAAGGCCTGGTGGCTGCGGGCCATGGCCTGGATGTAGGCCGAGTGCGCGTCGGCGGTCTGGCGCTGCGCGCTTTCGAACGCTTGCGCCCAGTTGCCCATCTTGCGGACGTTGCCGGCGCGCGGCGCCGCGTTCGCGGAGACGGACGGCGACTTGATGGCTGCGACGAAAGGCGTGGACTTCGGTGCCGCGGCACGGGCAGCGACGGCCGGGGCCGGGGCCGGAGACGGTGCTGGTGCGGCAGAGGGGCGAGGAGGGTTGGGTCCGGGAACGATGCCGCCCTCGGGAGGATACGGTTTGCCGTAGTTGCTGCCGTTGATCGGCAGATTCAGTTTTGGCTGCGCGCGGTCGTGCGGGTTTGCCGGCGCCGCGTACTCGGACCATAGCGCTGCGAAGTCGATCGGGTGTCCGCCGGCGACCAGGGCCGCCATGCCCTGCAGCAGGCCGCGCAACCCGTCCACGCCCTTGCGGTCGAGGTGAATCGCCGAGTGCGGGCGCCCCTCCAGAATGCGGGCGGTGAGGTCCGTGAGGATGGAGCCGGGGCCGACCTCGACGAACGTGCGCACGCCGCCGCGGTACATCGCCTCGATCATTTCCATGAAGAGCACGGGATGGGCGAGCTGTTCTCCGAGGCTGGTGCGGATGGTCGACGCGTCTTCGGGATGGGCCCTGGCGGTGGTGTTCGCGTAGACGGGGCGCGACGGTGCGCGGAACGACACGTCGCCGAGCCAGTCCGCGAACGCGTGCGCCGCGTCGGCCACAACCGGGGAATGAAACGCGGTGGCCACGCCCAGACGGTGCGAGTGGATACCGGCGTCCCTCAGTTTCGTCTCGACTGCTTCGATGTTGGGTGTCGTTCCCGAAAGCACCACCTGGCCGGGGCCGTTGTGATTCGCGATCACGACGTCGACGCCCCAGCCGTCGAGCATATTCTGCATCTCGCCCGCCGACAGAGGCACCGCGATCATCGAACCCGGCGTGCGCGCGGCTTCCTTCATCAACTCGCCGCGGCGACGTGCAACGCGCACGACGTCTGCTTCAGACAGCACGCCCGCCGCACCGAGCGCGGTGACTTCGCCGAAGCTGTGTCCGCCGAAGCAGTCGGCCTCGAGGCCGGCCTCCTCGAGCAGCGCCAGCAGCGAGAGGCTCATGCAGCCGATGGCCGGCTGGGCCCACTCGGTGGCCATCAGGCGCTGCGCCTGCACGGCGCGCGTCTCGTCGTCGTACGCGGTTCGCGGAAAGACGACGTCGTGCAGTGTCGCGCCGCCGCGCCAGTCCATTCCCGCCGCGCGGTCCCAGACCGCCAATGCCTTGTCGAAATGCATCGCGAGCGAGGCGCCCATGCCCGCGTACTGACTGCCCTGGCCCGGGAAAAGAAAGGCCAGGCGGCCTTCGCGCGCCGACGTGCCGAAGTGAATGCCGGTCGGCGTGGAGAACGGCGTCGAGGCGTCACTCTCGATACGCGCGGCGGCCTGTTCGAGCTTGAACGCAAGGTCGGTTTCATCGCTGGCAACGACGGCCAGACGCGCGGCGAAATCGGCGCGGTAGCTGCGCTGCGACTCGTGCGCGAGCCACGCGAGATAGCCGTCCTTGGTGGCAGCGGCGGCGTGGCTGCGCGCGAGCGCCGCCACTTCGGCGCCGCTCGTTCCGTCTACGACGACGAGTTCGTGACTGAACGTGCGAAGCCGCGGCGTGCGCGCGTCGCCCGCGTACTCCTCGAGCGCGACATGGAAGTTGGAGCCGCCGAAACCGAACGAGCTGACCGACGCACGGCGCGGATGGGAGGAGTCGCGAACCCACGGACGCGCATGCGACGGCAGGTGAAATGGCGACGCCTCGAGCTTCAGCGCAGGATTCGGACGATCGATCTTGATGATCGGCGGCACGACGCGGTGGTGAAGCGCCATCACTGCCTTGAACAACCCGGCTGCTCCGGCCGCGGCCTTGGTGTGCCCGATCTGCGACTTCACGGAACCGAGCGCGCACCACTGTCGTTCCGCGCGTCCGCTTTCGTTGAAGACGGTCTGCAGTCCTTCGAACTCGGCTGCGTCGCCGGCCTTGGTGGCGGTACCGTGGGCCTCGACGAATTCCACGGTTTCCGGGCCGTAACCGGCCAGTTCGTATGCGCGCCTGAGCGCGCGCGCCTGGCCTTCGGGCACCGGCGCGTACACGCTTTTCGAGCGACCGTCGGAGGAGGACCCGACCGCCTTCCAGCACCGCATGGATCGTGTTGCCGTCGCGCTCGGCGTCCTCGAGACGCTTGAGCGCAACCATGCCGAGGCCTTCGCCGAGCATCGTTCCGTCGGCCTTGTCGGAGAAGGGGCGACAGTCGCCGCTCGGCGACAGTGCGGGCGTCTTGCTGAAACACATGAACATGAAGATGTCGTTCATGGTGTCGACGCCGCCGGTGATCACCATGTCGGAATCGCCGAGGTAGAGTTCGTTGACTGCCATCGACAGCGACGACAGCGTGGACGCGCAGGCGGCATCCGTCACGCAGTTGGTGCCACCGAGGTTGAGCCGGTTCGCGATGCGGCCGGCGACGACGTTGCCGAGCAGGCCGGGGAACGTGCTCTCGCGCCACGGCGTGTAGTGCGACGCGATGCGCTCGCAGATGTCGCCGACCTCGTTCTCGGGAAGGCCCGCCTCGCGCAGCGCCTTCGTCCACACGGGCCTCTGAAGGCGGCTCACCATGGAACCGAGCAGTTCCTGCCCGGACGTGACGCCGAGGATCACCGACGTGCGGGAATGATCCGACTTTTCCAGCGGCCCTCCGGCCTTCTTAAGCGCCCCTCCGGCCTTTCCAAGCGGCCCGGCGGCCGCGTCTTCGAGAACCTTTTGCGCGACGATCAGCGCGAGGAGTTGCGAGGTGTCCGTCTCCGGAACGATGGTGGGCGGAATCCCCCAGCCCATCGCGTCGAAGTCGACGTTGCCGAGGAATGCGCCGCGATTCGCGTACGTCTTGTCGGGCACCGACGGATCGGGATCGTAGTAGTCCTCGACGAGCCAGTGGGATGCAGGCACGCCGGTGATCAGGTCGGTTCCGGCGAGGATGTCCTTCCAGAAGCCCTTTCCATCGAACGAGCCGGGAAACAGGGCCCCGGCGCCGACGACGGCGATGTCGGGGCGTGAGTTGCGCAAACGGCGAGAGTTTTTGATGTTGGAATCGGACATCGTGGAATTCCCCGGGACGCATCCAGCGAATGCATCCCTTCAAAGTTGTTGGGGCCGCTACTCGAGCGGGCGCGGACGGTAATCGAAGGCAGCCGGCGGTACCGGCACGCCGAAGCTGCGAAGCTGCTGCGCGCGCGTGACGACGGCGGCACCTTCGAGAAGGTTGCGCGCGATCTGCACGACGCCGCGGTTGGAAGATTCGGCGAGGAAACTGCCGGAGGTCCACGCGTTGAATGCGCCCATCGCCGGTCCGCACCAGATCTGGTAGTCGCTGCGGCGTTCGGGCGTGCCCGCGATGGACCACTTGCTCGACTGACCGAGGTACGAACGGAACACGAGCGCCATGCGGTGGTGGGCATCCGTCTCGGCGCGCGCGACTTCCTCGGGATCGGTGTCCAGCCAGAACTCGCGCGTCGATTGCCACGCCTCCTCGAAAGAGCAGCGCAACATGTCTTTCTCGACGCGCGCCCGTTCGTCGGCAGGCACGGCCTCGAGCGATGCGTAGGTGCGATAAAGGTCGTAGAGGCGCTTGGCCCTCACGCTGAACATCGTGCCGCGCTTGAGCACCTGCACCTGCACGCCAAGCTCGAACATGTCGGCGGCGGGCGCCATCGCGACGTCGGCCAGATCGGCCTTCGCGAGCATCTCGCGCCCGTCGGCGTGCAAGCCCGATTCGACGGCGGCCTGGTTGATCGATCCGGTCAGCACGTAGGCGGCACCGAGGGAGAACGCCGCGGCCAGCGAGCTCGGCGTGCCGAGTCCGCCGGCGGCGCCGACGCGCATCGGCCGCTGGTAGTGATGCGTCGCGGTCATCTGGTCGCGCAGCGCGAGGATGGTCGGAAACAGCGCAGTCAGCGGGCGGTTGTCGGTGTGGCCGCCCGAGTCGGACTCCACGGTGTAGTCTTCGGCGACGGGCAGCGAGCGCGCGAGCCGCGCCTCGTCGGACGTGAGCTGGCCGCGCGAAACCAGCGCGTCAAGCATCTCGGCCGGCGCCGGCTCCATGAAGCGACGTGCGACTTCGGGGCGCGAGATCTTCGCGAACACGTGGTTCCTGCGCGTGATGCTGCCCGAGGAGTCGGCGCCGACGCCGCTGTACGCATAGCGCACCAGCGGCAGCGTCAGGTTCATGTACGCCGAAGCCGACACGCGGCGAACGCTGCGGCGAATGTAGAGGTCGGCCACCGCCTCTTCGAGTGCGGGTTCGTTGGGCGAATGAATGAGGTTGATTCCCCACGCAGGGCCGTCGGTGCCGAGGGCAGCCTCGATTTCATCGATGGCCGCTTCCACGCGCGCAAGCGTCAGGCCGGCCGCGCCGAAGAAGCCGAGCATGCCGGCGCGCGCCATCGCGATGACCATCGGGGCCGTCGCGATGCCGTTGGCCATCTCGCCGGCGACATAGGGAAAGCGCGTCGAGTGCACTTCGCCGAACGAGCGGTCGCCGAGCCACTCGGGGAAGATTGCCGGCAGCGTGCCGAGTAGCGACCACGACGGCTTGCCGTTGCGAGTCGCGGTGAGCGTTCCGCCCCATGCGATGCCGATGCGGCCCAGCGAGGGCTCGCGCACGATGTGCACCGGCTCGCGAAGGCGCTGCGTCGCCGTGAGGATGTCCGCCTGGGAAAATGCGGGCGCTGAGCCGTCGCCGGTCCAGATGCCGAACTCTTGCATAAGAAGGTGGGTGTCCCTGGATGCGTGGAGACCTTCCCGGCGGTTTCCACACGCATCATTCCAATTTGCCAATTTTTCGAATTTTCGGCGTACATATGTACGCGCTACCGGTTTCCCCCTTTCATGACTCCACGGCTGGAGAATGCAAAATAATCTTCGCCGCAATTGCGATCCCGACGACAGTTCGGCGAATCGGGCTGTTTAATTTTGGCGTACACGTGTACCTTCAACATTGATGGCCACGGTCTCCCGCAGCGAACAGAAGAAAGGGACTCGCCGCGCGCTACTCGAGGCGGCGCTCGAGCTCAGCGTGAAGAGCGGCTTTTCGAGCCTCAGCCTGAGGGCCGTCTGCGCGCATGCCGGTATCGCGCCGACGTCGTTCTACCGTCACTTCGTCAATCTCGACGAACTCGGCCTCGCGCTGGTGGACGAAGTGGGCATGTCGCTCCGGCAACTCGTTCGCGAAGCCCGTCGCAGTGTCGAGACGGCCGGCACCGGAAGCGTCGTCAGGCCGTCCATCGAGACGTTCATGGCGTTTGCCGACGCACACTCGAGCCTGTTCCGGTTGCTGCTCGGCGAAGGGTCGGGCAGCACGCCGGCGTTCCGTCACGCGATCCGCAAGGAGATCGCGCGCTTCACCAGCGATCTCGTCGAGGATCTCGAACGCGCGGCCAAGTTGTCGGGCCGTCCGCTCGCGGACGTCGAGTTGGCGGCCGAGGCGATGGTGACGGTGGCGTTCAACCTGGGCGCGAGCGCGATCGACCTTCCGCGCGAGGAACGCAAGGCCACGGCCGAGCGCATCATCCGCGAGGTGCGAATCATCATGCGCGGGGCGGAGGCGATGGCGGCCGGGTGGGAGCCGGGCGCGTGAGGGTGTGGTCGACACCACGACGACGATCGCGGTAGGTTCGGGTCCGGCCGACCGGTGAAGGAGCGAACCTCGATGAGCCAGCCAAGCACGATCGGTCGCTATCTCGTCCATCGCCTCGAGCAGACCGGTCTCGGTCACGTCTTCGGAATCCCCGGCGATTACGTACTCGGCTTTTACGACTTGCTGGTCGCCAGCAGGCTCGAAGTGGTCGGCACCTGCACAGAGGCGGGCGCCGGATTCGCGGCCGACGCGTACGCTCGCGTGAGCGGACTCGGCGCCGTGTGCGTCACCTACTGCGTTGGCGGCCTGAACACGCTTAACGCGGTGGCAGGAGCGTATGCCGAGAAATCGCCTCTCGTCGTGATCAGTGGGGCCCCGGGCCTCGGCGAACGCGCGCATTCGCCGCTCCTTCATCACAAGGTTCGCGACTTTCAGACCCAGCGCCAGATCTTCGAGAAGGTGACCGTGGCGGCGGTTTCCCTCGAGGACGCACGCACGGCGCCCGCGCAGATCGACGAGTGCCTGCGCGCGTGCATGCGCCAGAAACGCCCGGTGTTCCTCGAGCTGCCGCGCGACATGGTGGATGCTCCTTGCGCGGCGCCCGGTGAATTCGTGGTACCGCGCCCGAACAGCGACAAGGACGTCCTGCGCGAGTGCCTCGAGGAGGCCGCCGCGATGCTGCGCAAGGCGCGCCGCCCGGTGATCCTCGCCGGCGTCGAGATCCACCGCTTCGGTCTCCAGGAAGCGCTCGTGCGTCTCGTGGAACGCACGGGCTACCCGGTGGCCGCGACCATTCTCGGAAAGTCGGTGATCACCGAGCTGCATCCGCAGTACGTCGGCATCTACGAAGGCGCGATGGGCCGCGAGGAGGTTCGTCGCACGGTGGAAGGCGCCGATTGCGCGCTGATCCTCGGCGCGTTCATGACGGACATCAACCTGGGGGTCTACACCGCGCACCTGGACATCGACCGCACCATCAACGTGAACTCGGAAAAGGCGTCGATCCGACATCATCACTACGAAGACGTCGTGCTCGGCGACTTCATGGAAGGGCTTATGCAGACCGACGTCGGGCTGCGCCGCGAGCAGCGCATCGTCAGCGCGTCGGCAGCGGCAGCAGCAGCGCGCCCGTTCAAGGTGCGCCCGTCCCGGCCGGCCACGGTGCGGCGGTTCTTCGAGCGGCTCGACGCGTTCCTGGAGGACGGAGACGTCGTGATTGCCGACATCGGCGATTCGCTGTTCGGCGCGGCCGATCTCATCATCCGGCACCGCACCGAATTCCTGAGTCCGGCCTACTACACGTCGATGGGTTTCGCGGTGCCGGCGGCCGTCGGCGCGCAAATATACAAACGCGCGTCACGCCCGATCGTGCTTGTCGGTGACGGTGCGTTCCAGATGACGGGGCAGGAGCTTTCGACGGCTGCCATGCAGGGCCTGAACCCGATCGTGTTCGTACTCAACAACAAGGGCTACACCACCGAGCGCTACATCCGGGAAGGTCCCTACAACGACATTCACGACTGGGCCTATCACCTGGTGCCGCTGCTGCTGCGCAAGGGATGGGGTTGCGAGGTTCGCACCGAGAGTGAGCTCGAGGACGCGCTCGTGCAGGCGCGCGCCAACACCGAGGCGTTCTCGATCGTGAACGTGCACCTGGACAAGATGGATCGCTCGAAGGCACTCGAGCGACTTGGCAAGCGGCTCGGCGAGAGACTCGCCTCGCGCCGCCAGGACAGCGGTGGGGCTGAACCGGCGGCGCGAGGGCGCGACGGCGGATGACCGATCGAAGCGGAAGGACGAGGGGAGTCCTGCCGTTTCTTTGGTCGCCTGCCGGCGATTGTTCCACGCAGTTGCTGCCGGTCATGCGCATGCGCGCACGCGGCAGCGCCCCGCTACTGGAAGGTAAGGTCTTCCTTTACGGAGCATACGCCCTTGGTGGCGCGTGCAGCCTGCATGGCCTCGACGCGCTCGATGCCCGAAGGCACGGTGCCCGTCAGCCGTACGACGCAATTTTTCACTTCGGGAGTCACTTTGGCGAGGTCGGCGTTCTTCTCGAGGTTCGCCTTGACCTCGGCCTGGATCACGTCGTCCCTGGCTTCGACGGCCGGCTGCTTCGCAGTCGCGACGACCTGGAGCTGGTTCTTCACCGACGCGACGCCGCTCGTCTTGCCGGCCTCGGCCTCGGCGGCAGCCTTGCTCTCCGCCGTCGGTACCATGCCGAAGAGCGTGACCACGCCGGCGCGCGTGTCCACGTTGATGTCCATGGCGGGAGTTTCCCCGTTGGCGAGCAGCCGCATTTTTACCATGGAGGTGGTGTAGAGGTCGGTGGCTGCGCCTGGAGTGCTCGCGGGATCGGCGCCTTCAACCGCCATGTTGCGTTCCTTCCAGATGCTCTTGTCCGCGAGCTGGTCCTTGCTCTCGACCTCGCTCGCCACGCGACGCACGCCCTTGACGCTGCGTGCGACTTCGATCGCGTCCAGGTGATCGCTGAGGTTCGCGGCGCTGCCCTTCAGCAACACAACGCCCTTGTTGACGGACTGCACGGCGATGCTGCTGTCCTTCAGTGAAGGCTCCTTGGCGAGGGCGGCCGACACGCGTGCGCTGATCTTGTCATCCTTCTCTTCGACGGCGGCTTCGTTCTCCGCCGGGACGACCTGGAGCAGATTGCGCACCGAGTCCACGCCGGTGACGCTCGTGGCGGCCTGTTCGGCGATGCCCTTCTCGACGGCGGTGTTGACGGTGCCGTGCAGCGTGACCGCGCGGCGCACCGTATCGACATGAACTTCGGTGGGATTGACTCCGTCGGTTGTCGCGATGGCGAGCTTCACCTTGGTGGTGAGCCAGGCGTCCGTCGGTGTGGTTCCAGCGGAAGCCGGCGTGGCAACGCAGAGGGCGATGAATGCGGCGATGGTGGCGGCGCGAGAGGCGCTGATGGCGAACGTCATAGGCGTGCTCCTTGGTTGGCCCGAAGCCGCGGGGAAGCGGCTCCGGGCGATGGATGCTGCGCACGCGCAACTCGCGAGTTGCGCGTGGCGGCGGGTGCGAGGGCTCAGCTCTTGAGTTCGTCGAGACCGCGTTCGAACTTGGCGATCTGCTCTTCGGCGGCTTCCTTGGCCACGCCGTACTTGGCCTGGATGATGCCGGCCAACCTGTCGCGCTTGCCGCCGATCGTCGTGAGCTCGTCGTCGGTGATCTTGCCCCACTGCTCTTTCACGCTACCCGTCATTTCCTTCCACTTGCCTTCAATCTGATCCCAGTTCATCGCGATTCTCCTGTTGTCTTCTTGCCTGCGTCGAAGGACGCGGCGCTGGTGCGCACGAGGGGAACCCACATCCGTGCCGTGCACCACCTATAGGGGCCACCGGTGCTTCGTGTAAGGTGGGACTACTACGCGCGTGAATCTACGGGGTTGAGCAGGGCCTTGGAGGCGCCCGGGCTGCGCGTCTCAGGCCCTCCGCGGCGGCGCGTTCGCCTGGGCGGAAACGATCAGCGTTTCCGCCTCCTGGATCGCACTATCGAACTTCTGCGTCGCCTGTCCAAGTGTGTCGAGGATCGGTTCGAGCCCCGGCGTCTCGCTCGCATCGGCACGATCGACAGCCCGCTCCACTTCGCCGGCGGCCGCCTGAAGCCTTTCCAGCATGGCGGCCAGCGCGCCTTCGGCCGACGGATCGGACGTGCGTTCCGCGATCGAGATGAGTTTCTCGACTCTCGTCACCGCCCCCTCGATCTGCTGGTCGAGCGCATCCACGACGTGGTCCGCGGTTGCCGGATCGATGCCCATGCGGCTGTCACGGGCCCGAAGCCTTTCACGAGCTCGCTGGCGCAGCGCCCCGATGCGGTGCCGAAGATCGGTCCACGGACCTGCCAGTTCTTCCGGAGTCACCTCCTCGATGTTCACAACGAGAAAGTCGAGCAGTACCTGGATCACTGCCGCCATCGGTATCGCGATCAGGACTCCGACCACTCCGTAAAGCGTGCCGAAGGCCAGGATGGCCATCAAGCTTACGAGCGCGCTGACCCCGACGGAGCGGTTCATGATGCGCGGAATGAGGACGTTGTTCTCGAGGACCTGGAGTAGCAGGGCGAAACCGATGACCAGGAATGCCTTGTCGGTGCCCAGCGGTAGCGCGACGAACAACGCCGGAAACACCGCGAGCAGTGGCCCGATCCACGGAATGGCCTCCAGCAGTCCCGCGAGCACGGCGAGCGCCAGCACGCTGGGCAGTCCGATCAGCGCATAACCCACTCCGGAAACAACGGCGACGAACAGCATGGCCAGACCCTGGCCGCGGATGAACCCACCGAGTTTGGTTTCGATTTCGTGCCACGCATTGAGCGCGCGGGGCCTTTTCTCCACCGCGATCAGCGACAGGATCAATCGCTCGAAACGCGGCACTTCCATCGTCCAGTAGAAGCCGATGGCGAGCACCGTCACGATGTAGCCCGGCAGCAGGATGACGCTCGTGGTGACGCCCAGCGTTCCCTGGAGCATGTGCGGCGCCAGGTCGGTCAGCGCGGGCGTCAGGCGCTCAAGGGGCGGGATGCGGTACCCAAGGACCTGTAGCGGCCATGAACTGCTGGACTGGAGCCATGAACGTGCGTCGGCATAGGATTGCGGCACTTCACTGATGAATTTCCCCAACTGCTCGATCACCAGCGGGCCGACCACCAGCAACATGAGCGCGATGGCGGCGAGGATCAGAAGGTAGATCAGCAGGACCGCGAGCCCTTTGGGCACGCCCAACCGTCCGAGTGCGACGTGCCCCGGCTGGAGAGCCGCCGAGACGACGATGCCGAAGAACAGCAAGAACAGGATGTCGAGCAGCAGGTAACCGATCGCCACGGCGATGAGCATCGCGATCACCACGGCCGTGGCGGCGGCAACATCTGCCACGCCGGGAACCCGCACGTGGCCGGGATCGTCGGTGGTCATGATTGGGCGCCCGGTTGCGTGCGTTGTCGTCGGAAGGCTTGCGCGCGAAGGATCGCGTGCGTCAGCGCAGCCTTCCGGTCAGCAGCATGATGACGAGGACGACAAGCAGGATACCGCCGATTCCAGAAGGCCCGTAGCCGTACTGGTGGTATCCCCAATTCGGAAGTCCGCCAAAGACGAGCAGCAACAGGATGACAATCAGTAGCGGCGACATTCGACCTCCTTTGCCGGTTCCCTACGCTCAGGTGCCGGTGGACGATGGTTGTGGACGTGGTGAAGATTGCGCCCGGCCGGCAAGCTCGCCCAGCTGTCGCACCGCGATGGCAGTCACGAGACGCGCGGCCACACCGAGGATCACGACGGTGAACTGCGAGCGTAGTCCGCCGCCCAGCACGTAGCCGACGCCGGCAGCCGCCGTGAGTGTGAGGTATGGGCGCTGTCTCGCGTTGTCGGCGAGAGCGCCTTCGAGGTCGGCCCTGGTGCTGGCGATCTCGGCGACGAGAGCCCTCGTGTCGCTGCGGAGCTGCCGGGCGTGACTGCCGAGAGTGCGACGCTCCTGGCCCGAAGGGTCTCTAACGTGCACGTGTCCTAGCGGCTCGCGCGACTGGCAAGGCGCGCGAGGAGATACCCGAGCCCGGCCGCCGCCAGCGCCGCCATCACCGGTCGTTGGCGGATCAGTGTCCGCGCCTCCTGCTCGAGGTAGGAGACATTGAGGCCGATCGCCTCCATGTCCGATTGCAGCGCCGCCATTGGCGGAATCGAAGACGGCTGGTCCGTGTCGGGCTGGGTCCTGGGTTCGGTGGGCATGAAAGTCTCCTTCGTGCGCGGCCGGTGCGCGGCGCAGTCCTGCGCGGCCGGGCCAGCCTCTCAGGCGTGTCAGGGGCGTAGCATGCCGCGGCCGCGACCGGTCAGCAGGCCGATGGCGAGAAGGACGAGCGCTACGATGGCGAAGAACCAGCCGATTTCGGCCGACAGGCCGGCCACTCCGCCGAAGCCAAGGGCCGACGCGATCAGTGCGATGATGAAGAATGTAACGGCGTAGTTCAGCATGGTGGGCTCCTTCGAGCAGGGTCGAACGGGCGTCGACCGGGGACTGGACGTGCGAAAGCGTGGACTTCGCCGGAACGTGCAGGGATCGAGCTAGTGCACGGTCGAAGCGGAGTTCGACTCGTTCGTGGCGGCCGCGCCACGGGCGGGCAGCAGACCGAGGGCGATCCGAACCGAGTTCCGATCGAGGTCGAGGGTCTCGCACACTCGCGCGAACGCATAGATCCACCCGGTGTCGTCGGACAAGACCCACTCTGCGTCCTGGGCGAACAGGCGTTTCCCGCGAAAATCACGCGCGTGCCGGTACTTGTCGATGCATCGGATCGCATCCCTGACCAGCGCGATCATCAGGCGGTGCTCCGGAAGAGTGTCGGCAGAGACGGAGGAATGTTCGGCTCGCAGCATTAGCGTCCGCTGCGTCGCGTCGTAGTGTCCGTCGGGCATGGAGCGGTCTTCGGTCATGTGTTCGGCTGCGTTCATGCACCGGTTGTACCCTGCCGAAAGACCCCCCGTAAGATCGGAGAAATACGCGAGTGGCTCTGCGCGCGTGATTCTACGTGCGCAGTAGTCCGGCCTTGTGGGTATCTGGTCGGTCGATACAGTGACGACGTGCACTACCTGTGCGCGGCCCGCCGACCGGGCAGAGGAGACACCGTGAATTTCGAAAAAAACACTTCCTATCTCGCAGGCGCCGCAGCGGCCGAACACGCTCCGGATTTGAGAAGTCCCAACCGCAACGCACCGTTGCCTTCAGGTACCAGGATGCACGATCCGGATCGCATTCCCCGTGCTCTTACGGAGCGCGAGAAACAGATTCTTCGTCTCGTCTGCGACGGATTGTCGAACGCCTCGATCGCGGGCCGCCTCGGAGTGTCGCCGGAGACCGTGAAATCCGAGCTGAAGAGGATATTCCGCAAGATCGAGGTGAAGAATCGCACGCAGGCTGCGGTACTGCTGGTTCGGCAAGGACTGGTGTAGCGCAGGTTCTTCGCGTGGCGCGACGATCGCGGTCGCGTTCTGACCGGACGCACAGTGGGCCGGGGTCGAGTTTAGCTCTCGACCTCGGTCCCCCGTGTATTCATCACGACCCTCACGAGCTGGGCAGCTGAGGTGACGTTGAGCTTGGAAAGTACCCGGCGCCGGTGCCCTTCTACCGTCCGCACGCTGATCCCCAGGTCCGACGCGACTTCCTTCGAAGTGGAGCCGGAAACGAGCAGTGACATCACGTCGCGCTCGCGCGGCGTCAGCGATTCAAGCTGGTGAAGCGCATCCTCTCGGGATGCCGCTGCCGCACGTCTCTGACGATCGTTCTCGATGGCGGCACGAATCCGCTCGAGAAGAACGTCAGGCGGAGGAGGTTTCTGCAGGAAATCGAAAGCGCCGGCCTTGAGTGCACGCACCGAACTCGGCACGTCACCGTGACCGGTCAGCACGATGATCGGCAATGGAACGTGGCGCTTGACCAATTCGTCCTGAAGATCCAGGCCGCTGCCTTCCTTCAGGCGAACGTCCAGAACCAGGCACCCTGGTCGCTCGGGATGGAAGGAATCGAGAAATTCCCGGCTTGACGCATACGTCTCCACGGGAAGCGAAACGGAGGCGAGCAACTCGCGGAGCGAGTTGCGCACGGAGGCGTCGTCGTCGACGACGTAGACGGTCGGGGTGTCGTGATTCATGGCCATCCTGGTGTCCGCTTTCGGACACTCCCCTTCGCGCGATGCGGGATCAAGGCCTCGCTTGGTGATCCTCCCGCCCGTCGAAGCCCCCCTTCGGGGACGCGGGGCGGGAGATCACCAGTTCGATGCCCTTTTTCGGGAACCTGGATGGCGAAGTTTGTCAGTCGCTCGTGCGGGTTTCCATCGTTGTCGTGCGCTTTTCGATGACGACGGGGGCAGCGGGAACCGTTTCGACGGTCCGGGTGGTCGTTCTGGTCTGGCGTTCCGTGCTGCATCCGGTGGTCATACCAACGAACGCGAACACGCTTAGCCCGGCAATGAGTTTTTTCATGGGAGAATCTTCCTTGTCTGGGCGCCGGGGGAGCCGGCGCACCTGTGGTCAGGGCGCCGGCTTTCCGGACGGTGTCAGCGAGTCTCGGTCTCGGTGCGGGTGGTCGTCTTCTCGCGGATGACGGGGGCCGACGGAGCCACCTCGACGGCGGGAGCAGTCTGGATCACCTTGCGAACGACCGTCTGGCCGCCTTCGGTCGTGTACTCCACGGTGACCGGGGAGTTCTTGATGGTTTCGTAGGTTACGACGTTGCCCTTCGAATCGACGAACGTCGTCTCCTTGGTGTACGTGTAGGTCACGGGCGACGGCGACGCTTCCGACTTGAGAATGATAGTCGAGCTCGACGGATTCACCTCCGAAACGACGCCGGTGTATGTGGTCGTCTTGGAGGTCGTGACCGTTTCGGCACCGGCGGTCGTGACGCCCGCCAGCAATCCGGCAGCGAATACGAATGTGACAATGGAAGTGATGTTGTTCTGTTTCATGCTCGTTCTCCTCAGTCGGTGTTCGACTTGCCCAAAGCTACAGCAGCGGGTTGGCTCGGTTAAGGTCGGAGAAGTACGCGCGTGCTCTTACGTGTGCGGCGCTCCCTCGGAATCGCCGATGCCTGCGCGGAATTTTACCCCGTGGAACTACGCGCGTATCACTCCTCTCTGGCTCGCACCCCCGTTGCGGGCGTAGAAATGCTGTTGCAGCCCGGTCCCCTTTCTCCATCCCTCTTTTTTACAGATTGGCGGGCGTAACGCGCGCCGTCGGAGACGTGCCCGATGTCGTCCATCAAGATCCTGGCGGTCCTTTTCATCCTCGGCGGCGGGCTTGGGCTCGCCTACGGAAGCTTCAGCTTCACCAAGGAAACCCACGAGACGAAGATCGGCCCCCTCGAGTTTTCGATCGAGGAAAAAGAGAGGGTCAATGTTCCGCAGTGGATCGCGGCTGCCGCCATCGGCGCCGGCGTGCTGATGCTGCTTCTCGATCGCAGGCGAGCTTGAACCTGCGTGTGGTCGCACCCTGCGACCATCGCCACAACACACGACCCGGAACCGGGAGGTTCAAGCCATGATGATTCGCAAGCTCCACATACCGGCAAGCCTCGCGCTCGCCGCCTTCTTCGGCTGCAGCACGGGCACGGTGCTGCTGGTAAACGATGCGGCGCCGCGCCAGGCGTACGCGCAGGACGTCGACGACGGCTTTTTCTACGCGAACCTGGCTCCGCACGGCCGGTGGTTCTACCAGGCGCAATTCGGATGGGTCTGGCATCCGGCACGCGTCAACGTCGGCTGGCGTCCTTACACGGAGGGGCAGTGGGTTTATGCCAATGACGTAGGCTGGACCTGGGCATCGCAGGAGCCGTGGGGCTGGGCCACCTATCACTACGGGCGCTGGTACTTCGATCCGATGTACGGATGGAGCTGGGTACCCGGACGCACGTGGGCTCCGGCTTGGGTGAGTTGGCGCGTCGAAGCGGGCTACATCGGCTGGGCGCCGCTTTGGCCCGCCTACTTCGATCGATATCCCGAGAACCGGTGGGATCGCTGGCGCCACGACGGCGACTGGGATCGCCGCCATCGCGGCCGCGACTGGGATCGCTGGGTGTTCACGCGCGACCGTGATTTCACCTCCGACCGCGTTGGTCGCCGCGCCGTCACGGACCGTCGCGAGCGCGATCGCATCTTCCGGAGTTCGCGCGACGTGACGCAATACGACGAGAGTCGTCCCGAGCGCATCGGACACAGCATCGATCGAAGAATGGTCGAAAAGGCGACGGGCCGCCCTGTGCGTCCCGTGAGGATCGAGGCCGCGGACAGGCCTGGCGAGCGCGATAACACCCGTTCGGACAGCATCCGGATGTTCCGTCCCCGCGTGAAGGAAACCAGGGACAAGACTCCTGATCGTCTCGGCCTGGCCAAGGAGCCGGCTCGGGAAGCGCGCGAGGCCGACACGATCCGTCAGGAGAAGAAGCGCCTCGACAGCGTTCCCGACAAAGATAAGGACAGGGGGCGTGACCGAGCCGCAACCGAACCGACGGTGCGCGAGAAGGACAACGAGCGCGGCGGCGGCGGTCCGGCCGACAACACGCCGGAGCGAGCCGATCCCGGCAGGGGCAGAGACAAGCCCGACGCACGCGAGCCGGCGTCCATGGATGAGCAGGGCAAGGACAGGCTCAATGCCGGCGAACCTGCCGGGAGAGGCAAGGCAGACAAGTCGGCCGTGCCGGAACGCAAGACCGAAGACGATCCGCGCGGCAAGCCAGAGAAGGCGAAAAGCCCAGAGCGCGGTGCTGCGATGAAACCGGCACGGGAGCAGAGGGAGCCGGTCGAGGCCGATAGGGAGGCGAAGCCCGGTTCCCGGGCGGAGCCGGCCGCGCGCGAGCAGTCGGCTCCGCGTGCGGAGCAGCCGTCGCGCCGCCAGGAAATTCCGCCGCAAGCGAAGCCCGGGAAGGCGCCGAAGCCGCAGATGCAGCCGGAGCGGACGCAGAAGCAGGCGCCGAAGCCGCAGATGCAGCCGGAGCGGACGCAGAAGCAGGCACCGAAGCCGCAGATGCAGCCAGAGCGAATGCAGCAGGCACCGAAACAGCAAATGCAGCCCGAGCGAAGCCGGGAGCCGTCGCCGCGTGAATCACAGCCGCCCGAGCGCGCACCGCAGGTCGAGCAGCGCCGCGCGCCGCAGCAGACGAGGCCGGCCGATGCGCCTGCCCAGGGTACGCAGGAGTCGGGCAAAGACCCGGGCAAAGACCCGGGCAGGAAGAAGCCGCCGCAGGACATGCCCGACGACGTACCGCAAGGAAAGGGAAAGTACTGAGACGAAAATGGGACAGGGACGATTTCCGAGGAAGTCGTCCCTGTCCTTTTGATTCGTACCGTCGTCAGAGAATCAGGCTGAATTGCGTACCATCGGTCTCCGCCGGATGGCCGGTGCCAATCGGCACGGAATTTCGATGAAATCGCGGTGCGACTCTTCGTCGTCGGCATCGGTCCGCGCGATCTCCGCGTTCAGCGTCTCGTACTGCGCGAGAACTCGCGCCATGCGTTCCGAATCGGCAGTCGCCAGGGATCGAACTTCATTCATTGTTTCCTCGATTGGGAGATTGCTGCTCCCGTGTGATGGCATGGGTAGCCTGGTGCGGGGAATCATTGTTCGGCCTCACGCGTCGCGTGGGATCCGTGCACAGGAGAGCGTTGTCCGCCTGCCCCCGATGAATCCGGCGATGCATGGGGTGAAGGTATCTCCCTGGCGGAAGGCGCGAAAGATCGGGAAATTACGTACGCAGCTTTACGCGGGGAGCACTACGCAGGGCCGTCGCTAGGACGGATTCCGGGCGTTCAAGGCAGGGGAGCACCTCCAGCACTGCCCCGATTCGTGAGCCGTCATGCTGAGGACGAGGTCGTCGGCGACTTCCGTGGACGCACCTCCTGCCACGAGCAGCGAGCGCACGTCGCGTTCGTGTGGGTGCAGCACCGACAGGCGGGCGAGGGCTGCGGCGCGATCCAAAGCTGCGCCACGGGCTACTCGGTCGTACTCCATCGCATCGCGAATTCTCTCGACCAGAAGAACGGGAGCGGGAGGCTTCTGCAGGAAATCGTAAGCGCCGGCTTTCATTGCCCGCACCGAGTCGGGCACGTTCCCGTGTCCGGTCAGCACGATGATCGGCAAGCGCAGGCCACGTCGCCGCATCTCGTCCTGCACGTCGAGACCGCTTCCCTCCTTCAGCCGGAGGTCGAGCAGCAAGCACCCGGCATCGTCCGGTTCGATCGCGGCGAGAAACTCGGTTCCGCTGGCGAAGCTCTCGACGGACAGGCCGACCGCCGTGAGCAGCCGCCCGAGGGATGCGCGGACGCCGGGGTCGTCGTCAACCACGAACACCGTCGCCGCGTTGGAAGTCATCGATCTCGCCCCACGTCGTTGCCTTGGCGATTTCGGATGGGTATCGAGAAACGCACGACCGTGCCGGGGCCGCCATCCGAGGGGATCTCCATCCAGATACGTCCGCGGTGTGCCTCGAGAATGGAACGGCTCAAGGCCAGTCCCATTCCGAGACCCTGTTTCTTGGTGGTGAAGAAGGCCTCGAACATGCGTTCGGCGGCCTGCGGGGATGCACCCGTGCCGGTGTCGCGAACCGTGACTTCTCCCATCCCGTCGACTGCCCGGACCGCCAACTCGATCCGGCGCTGGGGGCTCGCGGCTTCGCGAATGCTGTCCATGGCGTTCTGCAGGAGATTCACGACCACCTGCTCGACCTGAATCGTGTCGGCATCAACCGGCAGTGGCGTCTCCGGAATGTCGATTTCGAGAGAGACGCGGGTACGTTCCAACTCTCGCATCAGGAGATGGGGAACGTGCCGCACGATCTCCCCCAGATCGACGTGCGCGAGTTGCGGCTCGCCCTTGTCAACGAAGCTGCGCAGATGCGCGACGATGCCGGCGGCCCGTATCGCCTCGGCGGCGATCTCGGACAGAAGCTCGAGGTGCTGGGGGGCATCGATTGGCCCACCACGGACATGCTGCGCGCAGGCCTCCACCAAGTTCGAGATCGAGGAAAGCGGCTGGTTGAGTTCGTGGGCGAGGCCGGCCGCAAGTTCGCCCACGGTGCTGACCCGCAGCGCGTTCGTGAGCTCGAGTTGGCGCTGGCGCAGGCGCTCTTCCTCGTGGAGCCTTGCCTCGTTCTCCTGGAGAAGTTTGCGGAGGCGACGGCGCTCGGTGACATCGTCGATCGCCACCAAGACCAAGTCGGACCGTCCACCGCCACGATGCAGGGTGCGCGCGTTAAGGATCAGCGACCGGGTGCCGAACGCCCTGGATTCGTACTGGATTTCGAACTCCTCCATCGGGTGCCCATTCTCGAAAACTTGCCTCAGCAGGGCGAGCAACTGGGGAATTTCCCAGACACCCCGGTCGAGGTCGCGCAAGGTTTGCCCGAGGACGTCGGCGCTTGCTACTTGAAAAAGCGTGGTGAACGGCTCGTTGACGGAGTGTACGCAGAGTTCGGCGTCCACAACGAGAAGCGGTTCGCGCACCGAGTTGACGATGGTTTCGGCGTAGAAGCGCGCCTCCTGAAGCACTTCGGCGTCGACATCCGAGAAGGTGATCGCGGCGCCGTCGATGCTCCCGTCCGCCAGGAGGTAGGACTGCGTCTGCCGGATGTACCAGCGCCCCTCGCTCGACTGCACTTCCTTCTTCGAGGCGTTCCTGCCTTCGAGCACGAGCAGGATGTCCGACAGAAAGGCGGCATCGACGAAGTTCTGCGCAAAATCACGAATCGGCCGGCCCACGTCGCCGGGCAGGAGGCTGAACAGGGAGGTTGCGCCCGGTGTGAACTGTCGGATGCACCGTGCCCGGTCGAGGAGCAGCATCGCTCTGGGGGAGTCGATCAGCCCGGCATCGAACTCTCCGGCTGTGATTCCCCGCTCGTCGCGGACGGGCTCGGGTTTCATGAAAGGGCGGGCGACGGGTACGTTGCAGATGGCAGCCGCCGGGACCGCACGTCGGTCAGGTCGACCTGCTGCGGACCGGTTCCTGATCTTCATCTTGCTCGTGGAATCGCAGCCTCGACGAGGTTTCCTCTCGTCATTGTCCGGGAGCAAAACCGCTCTCAGTCCGGACGGCGTGCACGACAACATAACCAATGTCTCCCCCAGAGGATACACCGCAGAACTACGTGCCTTCGGTGTCGGAAGATGCTGGCGCGAAAAAAGACTCTCCCCTTCACGCCACCGGCGTCATGGCGTAGGCTCGCCGTCGCGGGGGCCGTCCCGCTCCAAGGAGCTGACATGGTTATCATCAGGGTAGTCGCAATGTTCGATGATCCGGCCGTACTGCTGCGTGCGAAGGAAGAACTCGTGCGCGCGGGACTCGCGACCGAAGAGGCCATGCACACGGAACCATCGTCGCTCCCGGAGCATTCCGAGACGGTTCCCGCGCCCACCGGCTGGGAAAGGTTGCTGGCATTCTTCGACACCGAGGCCGACCACGACGTAAGTGCCTACGCGGAGGGCTTGCGGCGCGGCAGCGCGCTGCTGGTCGTGGAGACGCCGACAGAGCAGGCCGAGAAGATCAAGGACGTGCTGCGTCGTAGTGGCGCGATCGACCTCAGGCGCAGGGTGAACCGGTGGATCACGACGGGCTGGCAGACGTTCGATCCCGCCGCCCCGACGTTCACCGAGCTGGAGATCCTCGACGAGAGGCGCGCCAGCATGAGCGAAGCCGAAATCGTTGCAGATGCGAGCAGGGACCAGAACCCCGACAGTACGATCACTCTCTACAACGATACCACCGGACAGGAACTCGGGCGCATCTCCGAGGTCGAGCTCGCAGTGCTGCAGGATGCTCTCGAAGAGGAGCGGCCAGGCGACGACGACTACTGGATCAACGGGGAGGCGCTCGAGAGCATCGCCGCCAGTCCCGGCGCTACGCCGCACCTGGTTGCACTGCTGCGCAGCGCCGTCAGTGGAAAGCCCGACGGAGTGGATATCCGCTTCGAGCGCGACGGGGAAGATCGTTCCGGAGTCGCGCGCCGCGGCGATGCGAACGGGCGCGGCGCGTAGCTCCTCAGCTTCGCCAGGCGTTGCACGCGGCCGGGCGTGTGCAGATCACGTGCATCCGCGCAGCAGGAACAGACCCAGAAGGATGGGAATGGGAATGCCGACGAGCCAGAGGAGCATCCATCCGGCCGCTCCTCTTTCGTTGTCGCGTTTGAGGTTGCCCATTTGGTGACTCCCTTCTCGCGCGGTGTCGCTCCATGTTCAGGTCCGCACCATCCGCGAGATTTCCTGTGTATCGCGCGAAACCGCGGCCGGTAAGATGGGATTATTACGTGCGTGATTCTACGCCTCGGTGAGCAACCTCGAGCCGATAACCGCCGGCCTGGCCATCATGAGGCATCTGCAATGCGGGGGAGCTCGTCTCCCTCGCTTGCGTCGCGAATCACCCAGCTCCCGTCAGCTGTCAGTTCGAGAATGCGGTCGTGGTACTGCACGAGTGTCTGACGGTGCCCCACGCTGACGAATCCGATGTGCGAGTCTCTCAGCAGCCGGTACAGAATGTCCTGGTTGTCCTCGTCGAGGGCACTGGTGGCTTCGTCGAGAAACGCGAATCGGGGTGCTCGCAGGAACAGGCGGGCGAAGGCTACGCGTTGCTGCTCCCCGATAGAGAGAACATTCGTCCAGTCCACCGTGCGATCGAGGTCGTCGTCGACTCGGCCGAACACATCGGACAAATTCACCGCCGCGACGACTTCGCGAATCTTGTCGTCCTCGACCTTGCGCGCCGGGTACGGATAGAGAAGCTGGTCGCGCAGGCTGCCCTGCACCATGTAGGGACGCTGTGGCAGGAACATCAGTTCGAGCAGGGGCGGCCGTTCCAGTGAGCCGCTGTCGCACGGCCACAGGCCGGCGATGGTACGAAGCACGGAGCTCTTGCCCGAGCCGCTCGGGCCCATGATGAGCAGGCTTTGCTTGCGACGCAGCTCGAATGAAAGGTTGTCGACCAGCAACTTGGAGTCCTCCAGGAGGCCCGGGGTCCGCACGGTGAGGTCTTCCAGCTTCACGATGCGGCTGTCCTCGTCGAGTTGCATTTCGGACTCGGCTGCGGCCCGCTCCTCGTCGGCGTCGAACTCGTCGAGGTTGTCCCAAAGGGCGCCCAGTCGCTGAACGCCCGCCAGGTAGATGCTGAGTCCCTCGAACTTGGTGATGACCAGCGAAACCGCTGCGAGCACGGTCGCGAACGCCCCGGCCGCCTGGGTCACGACGCCGAACTCGACCTCCCCGCGTATGAACATCGGCGCCACGATCGCAATGGGAAGCACGATCGCGGCGAAGTTGTAGGAGGTGGTGAAGAACGCGAGGTTGCGGTTCCATGTGATGATCTCGGCCGCGTTGACCAGGGCGAGCTTCAGTCGCGACACGAGATCATCCTGCTCGCGACGCTCGCCGCGGTAGAACGCGATCGATTCCGCGTTGTCCTTCACCCGCACGAGGCCATAGCGAAAATCGGCCTCCTTGCGGTACTGATGGAAACTCAGGCGCACCAGCCGCTTGCCGATCAGGATGCTGACCACCGTGCCGGCTGCGGCGTAAACGAACAGCGCCGTAACCAGTGCGCCGGAGATCCCCCAAAGCACACCCAGGAACGCGATCACGGTGACCGTGGAGTTGAGTGCGATCAGGAGGAACGACAGCGAGTCGGACGTGAAGTTGACCACGTCCTCGCTGATTCGCTGGTCGGGGTTGTCGATGCCTTCCGACCCGCGCAACCGGTAGTAAGCGCGGTTGTTGAAGTAGCGTGCCATGAGCCGCCGCGCGAGCCACTCGCGCCACAGGAGGGCCAGGCGTTTTTCCGTCCAGCGGTAGTAGACGGCAAGGGGAACGGCGAGGGCGAAGGTTCCTATATAAAGACGGAGGAGTCGCCAGTACTCCTCCGACTTCGCTTCCGCGATGGCGGTCATGAAATCCCGCCCCACGTAGCTGATCAGCACCTCAACGCCGCCGACCGCCAGCGACAGCACCAGCAACGTGGCGAGGTAACCTTGGGCTTTGCGCTGCCCGCGCGCAGCAAAAAACGCTCTCGAAATGTCCCAGAACTGTCGAAGGGTCCGTCTTGGCGCAGAAACGTCGTTGGAGGCCGTTGGCCCCCCCTCGTTGGCAGTCCCGGACACGCGGAGAGGTCAGCCCGTGACGGGTGTGGGTGCTGCCGGGCGCCGGATGCTGCCGACCAGCATGGCGAAGACCGTAAGCCTCGCCAAGGGCACGACGTCCGTCGTCGTGGACCATGCCCACTGCTCGGCGCCGGCGACGCAGATTGTCATGCCGACAGTCGCACCGAGCAACACCCAGACCACGTCACGGAAAGACCTCACCGGTTTGCCTCAAACCCTCGGCAGTGCACCGCTTCCGCCACGACCGGATAGCAAACCGACCGCGAGCAGAACAACTGCGATGATGGCGAAGAACCAGCCGATCTCGGCAGAGAGTCCGGCGACGCCGCCGAAGCCCAGCACCGCTGCGATAAGAGCGATTACGAAGAAGGTCATTGCGTAATTGAGCATGGGAAGCCTCCTGTTGGTTGATCGACTTGTACCGCCGAAAGGAGGGTCTTTAAAGATCGGGAAAATACGCGGGCGCGTTTACGCGCGTAGTTTCACGCGCAACTTTGTCCCTCACTTGCGGGGCGGCGAACGTGGCGAGATGCAGGCGTACCCCCTGCAGCGGAGATTCCCGCTCAGGCGTTGGCGCCGGCAGGGGGACGTCGCCGCTTCCTTCGTGGGGCGGCAACAGGTTTTGGCACGGCGTTCTTGACGGAGGCGGGACTTTTCCGCTTCTTGATGTGGAGCGGAAGAGAGAACCGCACGATGATTCCCGCCCCTCCATCCGAGGGATCCTCCATCCAGATCCGCCCGCGATGCGATTCCAGCACGGAACGGCTCAACGCAAGGCCCATTCCCAGACCCTGTTTCTTGGTGGTGAAGAACGGTTCGAACATGCGCTCGGCGGCCGAGGCCGACACTCCGGTGCCGGTGTCACGGACGCTGATCTCTGCGTTTCCGTTTCTCCGCGACGCGCTCAGTTCGATCACGCGTTCGGTGGCCTCTGCTTCGTGGATGCTGTCGATCGCGTTCTGGAGCAGGTTCACGATGACCTGCTCGATCTGGATGCTGTCAGCACGAACACGCAGGGGATCATTCGCAAGAGCGGTTCGAAGGGAGACCCGGCTACGCTCGAAGTCCAGCAGCAGGAGGTGGGGCACATGGCGGACGACCTCGACGAGATCGACCTCCTCCATCTGAGGTTCGCCCTTGTCGACGAAGCTGCGCAGGTGGGCGACAATCCCCGCAGCACGCATCGTCTCGCTCGCGATGCTTGCCAGGAGTTCGAGAATCTTGGCCTGCTCAATGGTGCCTGCGCGCACAGAACGGGTGCAGGCCTCCACCACGTTCGAGATCGAAGAAAGCGGCTGGTTGAGTTCGTGAGCGAGCCCGGTCGCGAGCTCGCCCACCGTGCTGACCCTGAGGGAGTTGGACAGGTCGATCTGTCGTTGGCGGACGCGCTCTTCCTGGTGGCGCCGCGCTTCGTTTTCCTGCAACAGCGCCTCGATCCGCCTTTGCTCGGTCACATCGTCGATGGCCAGGAGGATGAGGTCGGGGCGGCCGTGTCCGCGATGCAGCGCTCGCGCATTCATGAGCAGCGCACGCGAGCCGAGGGCGGCGGATTCGTAGCCGATCTCGAAGACATCGATGGAATCGCCGTTCTCGAGCACGCCTTGGAGCAGGTGGAGCAGTTCCTTGACGTCCCATACTCGGCTGCAAACCTCTCGCAATTCCCGCCCCAGGACTTCGTCTGCGGACACCCGGAACAAGTCGGAGAACGGCTGGTTGATCGAATGGATACGCAGCTCGCCGTCAACCACGATCAGCGGATCGCGCACGGAGTTCACGATGGACGATGCGTAGAGGCGTGCTTCCTGGAGCGCGTCGGCCGCAACGTCGGAGAACGTGATGACGGCACCCTCGATGGTGCCGTCGGTCAGCCGATAAGGCAGCGTCTGTCGCAGGAACCATCGTCCCTCGTGCGACAGCACCTCTTTCTTGGTCGCATCGCCCCCGTCGAGCACGAGCAACACGTCGGAAAGAAAGGAAGGGTCGGTGAACTTCGGCGAAAGATCACGGATCGGACGGCCAATGTCGGCGTGGAGAAAACCGAAAAGGGAGGTGGCCGCCGGCGTGAACCGGCGGATGCAGGTCCGACGGTCCAGCAGCACCATCCCGATGTTGGTGCTGACGAGGAGGTTGTTGAGGTCGCTGTCCCAGGTCTGGGCGTCGTCGTTGCGGTGCTCGAGCTGATTCTCGGAAGCGACTGTGACTGCGCGAAGCGGGGAGGCTGCAAGCGGGGTGGCTGGGGCAACCTCGCGTCGTCTGGGAATGGCAGCCTTCGGGTTGGCTTTCATGATGCTCGGGACGCCGCACCTCTCGGGCTTCTCGCCCGTTGCCTTAGAGGACCGAGCGTGACCTCGGAATTTCTTTCGCGATCCTAACGGACGACCCCTTTGGCGCATAGCCCGCAAAACTACGTGCGTGGGGCTTCGCCAACGGGGTTGTACGCGCAACTACGCGCGTATCACTCCGGATTGCCGCTCGCGCGTGTGGCGTTGTTAACTGAACCTCCGGCGTGGCGCGCTCCCGATCGCTCTGCCATGCGAAGCGAAACAAAGTCCCGACGGAGAAACCCCATGAACGGCATCAAGATCCTGGCGATTCTTTTCATCTTGGGCGGGGGCCTCGGCCTTGCCTATGGAACGTTCAGCTTCACCAAGGAAACCCATGACGCCAAGATCGGTCCCCTCGAATTCTCCGTCGAGGAAAAGGAGCGGGTCCATATTCCGCAATGGTTGGCTGCCGCGGCCATTGGAGGCGGCGTGCTGATGCTGCTGTTCGATCGCAAGCAAGCATAGCCGCGAATCTGGAGGGGGGAATACCCCCCTCCAGCCGCTCCCCATTCGAGCGAAGATCGCGGTGCGTGAACGATGTCACCTCTATGCGGGATTGCATTCCAGTGGTAACGACGAAGGGCTGTCGGCTTTTCTGTCAGCGGCGCCATCGGGTGCAGAAAGAATGAAGGAGAACACACACATGAGGACATCCACTTCTGAAACCAGCCGCTCGCCGGCATTCAAGCATCTCGCATTTCGGGTGATCGGCGCCGCGTTGCTGACGGCGACAACTGTCTCGGCCTCCACCGGTGGCATCGAACCATCGCTGCCGAAAGTTGACGCCCCGTCCGCCGGAGATTTCATCGACGGCAGCTACACCTGCACGATCCCGCAACTGGCAGTCGTGAGTGAGCGTCGCCAGCGCATCGCGGATGCGGAGACCGTGGAGGAAGCTCGCGCCCTCGCGCTCAATCCGGCGCGAGCGGCGCGAAAGGCGTTGCAATTCGCTGCGCTGGTCGCACCGTCGAGCGCCGACCTGGCGGCCGCTCGCGACAGGATCGAAGGGTTCGAGGGCCGCGTGGAGCAAAGCGGAACTCCGGCGGACGTCGCCGGCGAATTCGACAGGCTTCTCAGCCAGGACATGCTCAGCGGCGAGCTGATCCAGGTGGCGGATCTCAACGTGGGGCAGGCCCAGGTCCGCGGCCCCGGCCGATGTCATTACACGACCGGCGAGATCGTCGCGATCGTGTTCGGCTTCATCCTTTTCGTGATCCCCGGAATCATCCTGCTGTTCGTGCTCTGCTGATTCCTTCCTGACCGGGACTGGCGCCAACGCTCCCGCTGCGTTCGTGCATCCCACCCGTGTCGACGCTCGTCGACACGGGTGGGACGCACTTGGTCTACCCGGCGACCTTGAGGTCTTTTCCGAACGCTTTTCGAAAGCGCGCGTCGATTTCTTCGTCCACCCACGCAGCCAGGCCCGCTTCCTCGAGCACGAACGCGCGCCCCTTGGCGCGACCTGTCGCACCGGAAGCACGGCCGGGCAGCCGCCTCTGCTCGATCACGTCGGCCAGGCACAGCAACACGCCGGCGCGATCGACGCAGTCGTAGTCGTCCGCGCGAAGGGGAGGAGAGCAGCGTCGCGGATCCCATCCGTCCTTGTCGGCGAGCTCGACGATCGAGGACAACAATGCGATCTCGCGATGGCTGAAACCGAGCAGTGCACTTGCGCGGATGATGGAAGCCGCGTGGGCGTGCAGCCGGTAGAAATCGACGCTACGGCCGATGTCGACGATGGCCGTCGCGTGCCCCAGCATCTCGCGCACGAGCGGGTCGGGAAGCGGTTCGAGCAGGTCGTAGAGGGACAGGGCCAGCTTCCTGCGCCGCATCGATCGGGTGGCGTCACAGGTGCCAAAGCGTGACGCCAGGACTGCGATCGCGTTCTCGCGGACGCGCGCCGGCGTCGGCAGCCTGGCCAGCAGCGAGTCGAGCACGACCCCCTCGCGCAAGCCCTGCCCGGCCACGAGGAAGCGAGTCGCGTGCCCGGCCTCGAGGATGGCCTCGGCCACGATGGCACCGCCGACGATCGAATCGGCGCGACTGGCGTTCAGTCCCGACATCGTCGAGCGTTCCGCAGCGGTTTGTCCGAGCAGGATGCTCGTCAGTTCCCGCAGTCGGCCGTGTGTCAGTTCATACCCGTGTAGTCTTGCGATCGGGTAGTCGAAGCGTCGCGAATCGAGCTTGGCCAGGTTGCGCACGGTGCCGCCGGTTCCGACCACGGTCTCCCCGGGCTGGAGACGGGGAATCCTTGCGCGGGTGAGCAGTTCGGCAACGTGCTTGCGCAGCTTGCGAACCTGCCGCGCGCCCGGCGGGTCCGAACCCAGGAATTCATCGCTGACCCGAAGTGCGCCAAGCGGCAGGCTGCAGGCCCGGCGGCGCAATCGATTGCGATACAGGGTGATCTGCAGGCTACCGCCTCCGATGTCGAAGACGAGTCCGCCGGTAACCGGCAGTCCGTAGACGGCGCCGGTGAATCCCGCTTGGGCCTCCTCATCCGGCCCCATGATCCGAAGCTGAATGCCGCACTCGGAGGCGATGCGGGCGCGAAGTTCTTCCCCGTTGCGCGCCTCGCGCAGCGCCGCGGTGCCGAACGCGAGGATGCTCTTCGCGCCCGCGGCATCCGCCAGACGGCGGAAATCTCGCAGGACGCGCAGCGTTCGCGCGACAGCGGCTTTCGAGAGTCGTCCGTCCTCCTCGAGCTCGCGGATGAGCTGGAGGGAGACGTGCTCGTCGGCCATCACTTCGAGCACGCCGCCCCCCGCCCTGCGGAATACGACGACGCGCGCCGAATTCGATCCCACGTCGACCACCGCGACTGGAAAGCGGGGCATTCTATTCCTTGCGAGCGCGACGCACGCGTTTACGCGGCGGCGCCGAGCTGCGCTCGGCAGCCGCCATCTCGAGGAAGACCGCCTGCGAAGAGGCCGGTTGCTGTCCGGCAGCCGGCGTGCGGCGGGTGTAGACGCCGTCGGCATCGCAATCCCAGCGCGTGGCATTGTCGGCATCGTACACGTCGAGGATCGCGCTCAGCTCGCGCGCGAGCTTGGGATCCTCCACGGGGGCGACGCTTTCGACGCGCCGGTCGAGGTTGCGCTTCATCCAGTCGGCCGAACCCAGGAAGTAGCGAGGGTGGCCGCCGGCGAGAAATTCGTAGATGCGGGCGTGTTCGAGGAAGCGCCCGAGAACGCTGAACACCTCGATATTCTCGGAAAGCCCCGGCACTCCGGGACGCAAGCAGCAAAGGCCGCGAACATTCAGCGAGATGGCCACGCCGGCCTGGCCGGCCTTGTAGAGCTCGCGGATCAACTCCTGGTCCTGGAGCTGGTTCATTTTCGCGCGGATGCGAGCGGGCCGTCCGGCCAGCGCATGCTCGGCTTCCTTGCGGATGAGCTCGATGAAGCGCGAGCGCATGTCGTACGGCGCGACGATCAGTTTCTTGTACGAGCGGGCGGGCAGCGCCCCGGTAAGCTGGTTGAAAAGAAGCGCGACATCGGCGCAAAGAGCAGTGTCGCTTGTCAGCAGTCCGAGATCCTCGTAGATGCGTGCCGTGCCGGTGTGGTAGTTGCCGGTGCCCACGTGTGCATACCGGCGCAGCTTCCCGGCCTCGTCGCGGACCACCAGTGCGAGCTTGACGTGGGTCTTCAGTTTCTCGACGCCGTAGGAAACGTGGACGCCTTCTCGTTCGAGAAGCTGACCCCAGGCAATGTTGGGCGCCTCGTCGAAACGGGCGGTGATCTCGACGAGCACTGCCACCTGCTTGCCGCGTCGCGCTGCATCCGTCAGCGCCCGGATGATGGGAGAGTCGCTGTTGGTGCGGTAGATGGTGAGCTTGATCGCTACCACGGCGGGATCTTCGGCGGCGTCGCAGAGGAAGCGCAGCACCGACGATTCGAAGCAGTGGTAGGGGTGGTGCAGCAGGATGTCGCCGCGGCGAATTTCCTCGAAGATCGAGCCCGGGCCGTCGCGGGACTCGTTGTGCAGCCGCGGGTGGTCGGCCGGCTCATGCGTCGGAGCCAGCAGGTGGTCGCCGGACGGCACGCGCAGCGACATGAGGTCGTTCAGTCCGAGGAACGTGTCGGTGGAATAGACGTCGTCGAGCGTCACGCCCAGCTGGCGGGCAAGCCACGTTTGCAACTCGACGGGCATGTCGCTGCTGACCTTGAGGCGCGATATCCCGGCGAAGCGGCGGGCCTTCAGGTCGCGGCTGACCTGGCGAACGATGCTGCCCGGAAGCAGCGAGTCCCCTTCGTCGATCTCCTCGACTTCGTCTGCCTCGCCCTGCGCATCGCGCGTGACGCAAAAAAGGTAGTGACGAAAGGTCGCGTTGCCGACGAGCACGAGGTCGAGATTGGCGGCGATCACCTGCTCGAGTGGCACGAAGCCCCGGGTGCCGGGAACCGGCACCCACCGCGGACGATTGGTGGGAACTTTCAGTCGAACGAAGCGCTCGCGCAGGCCCGCGGTGTCGGGCACCTGGATCGCCATGTTCAGCCCCTGGCCGCTGATGAAGGGAAAGGGATGTTCGGCGTCGACGGCCAGCGGCGTCAGGATGGGCACGACGCTGTGAGCGAAATCCTCGCGGATTGAGCTCCGCTGTTCGTCGCTGAGTTCGGCATGATCGAGGATCGGGATTCCGGCCGTTGCCATCGCAGGTCGAATCTCGTCGTTCATGAGGCGCGAGAGCAGTCGCATCTGGTCGCGAATCTCGAACCGGCATGCGCTCAGCTCCTCTGCCGGCGTGCGGCCGTCGGGAGACACCTTGGTGCTGTTCTTGGCGGCCTGTCGCTCGAGCCCACCCATGCGCTTCATGAAGAACTCGTCGTGGAGCATGCCGTGAATGCCGACGAACTTGACGCGTTCGAGCAGGGGAAGTGAGGCGTCGCCGGCCATCTCGAGCACTCGCCGTGCGAAGGCGAGCCAGCTGAGTTCACGGTTGAGGAGCGCCTCCGGCGACTCGAGGGGAACATGCGGGGACGTGGCTGGACTTTCCATGCGACTGGCTCCGGACGCGTCAGTATAGTCGGATCCTTCTTCTGTTCACCTTGCGTGATGGGAATCATCGAGGGGCCACGCAAGGGGCCACGCACTCTGCTCGAGCCTTGTTAGCGTGTGGTTAGCAGGCCCTCGCCCGCACGGGCGAGGGCAATCGCATGGGCAGCGACTGCGCCGAACGGAACGAGTTGGGCCGTTCAGCCCGCGTCGCGTCCGGACGGCATCGTTGCGGCGAGGTTCAATGCGTTCCCGATCAGGCCCACGTGCGAGTACGCCTGCGGGTAGTTGCCGAGCGCGATGCGCCCCTCCGCATCGTATTGTTCGGAGAGTAGCCCGGTCGACGAAGCGGCGGCAGTGATGGCCCGGAAGAGCTCCCAGGCGTCGTCGCGCCGACCGACCGCAAGGTAGGCGTCCACGAGCCACGACGCACAGAAAAGGAAGGGCCCTTCGCGGCCCGGAAGTCCATCGTCGAAACGGTAGCGATACACGCCGGATCCGTCGCGCAACTCGCGCTCCACTGCCTCGACGGTGCGCACGAAGCGCGTGTCGGTCGGATCGAGGAGCCCGCTCAGCCCCACCAGCAGCGACGCCGCGTCCGCGTGGTCGGAGCCGTAAGCCGTGGTGAATGAGCAGGCTTTCGAACTCCAGCCGTGCTCGAGGACGTCGGAGCGAATCTGGTCGCGCAGCGTCTCCCACTGCGGACGCTCCTGCTCGAGCAGGCCATGGGAAATCTTGATGGCACGGTCGATCGTCAGCCAGCACATGGTGCGGGAATGAACGTGATGGCGGGGTGGCAGACGGATCTCCCAGATTCCGTGATCAGGTTCCATCCATCGTGCCACGACCGCGCTGGCCATGGCGTCGACGAGTCGCCAATGCCGCGTGGACAGCGCGGCTTCGCGAATCAGCAACTCGTGAATGAGATCGACGACCGCACCGAACACGTCGAGTTGGATTTGTTGCGCCGCCGAGTTGCCGACGCGTACCGGGCGACTGCCCCGATATCCCGCCAGGTCGCCGATCTCGGCGTCGGGAGCGACCGTTTCGCCGTCCACGCCGTAGAGCGGATGCAGCGCGCCGGGAGAGTGCGTGTGCTGCACGACCTCGAGCATCCAGTCGAGGAACTGCATGGCTTCCGCCTGGCTGCCGAGCCTGACAAGCGCGGTTGCCGACAACGCGGCATCGCGAAGCCAGCAGAAACGATAGTCCCAGTTGCGCACTCCGCCGATGTGCTCGGGCAGGCTGGTGGTGGCGGCCGCGGCGATTGCACCGCTCGGGCCGTAGCAAAGCGCGCGCAGGGTGAGGGCGCTGCGCATCACCATCTCCGGTTCGACCCGCGGCAACTCGAGCAGGGAGGACCACGCCGACCAGTACCGGGTCGTCATCTCGCAGCGCTGGAGTCCTCCGAGACCGGGCGCGCTCAGGCTGCCGGTTCCGTAGCGAAGATCGAGAATGACCGGCTCGTCGGCGAGGTCCACTTCGCCGCGCGCAGTCTGATGGCGTCCCTCGTCGACGATCTCCCAGGAAACCGACGGCGCTCTCAGTACGATGGGGTCGATCGATCCTTCGACGACGATGCCCATGGGATGGCGGTTGAGGCGCGTCGGAACGCGTCCGAAGTCGAGACGCGGTGCAAACTCGATCCTTGCGCGACCGGTGCCGCGCAGGATGCGCAACAGGTCGGATCTTCCCGCCCGCTGGCGCGGGCGTTCGCGCGAGCAGTCAAGAAAATCGGTGACGGACATGTTTTCCCATTCCGTACGCACGACCATCGAGTCATCCACGTAGGATTGTCGCAGCGCACCGCGGCTGCCGTGCGGCCGCACCGAGAAACGGCCTGCCGTCGGCCCGCCGAGAAGTTCGGCGAACAGCGGCGGGGAATCGAGGCGGGGCAGGCACAGCCACGTCATGCGCGCATCGCGAGTGAGCAGGGCCATGCTGCGCTGGTCGGAAAGCAGCATATGCCCGTCGATCGGAACCGCGCCGGCGCCGGACGTCCACGCGGCCCGCAGTTCGGCCAGTCGTCCGAGGAGTCGGGCGACCTCCACCGTGTCGCTGACGCGGCAGCGCGCCAGCGAAGGATCGGTTCCGACCTTGACGCCCATGTCCGGTCCCGAGAGCGTCGTGAAGGCTTCCTCGTCGGTGAGGTCGTCTCCGAGGAAGATCACCGCGGTCGCGCCCACCCGCTGCCGGATCGCATTGAGAGCTCGCCCCTTGCTCGTGGGCAGCACGCACAACTCGATGATCATGTTGCCGAGGCGGGTGAACACTCCGCGGTGAAGCGCGGGTCCGGCTTCCACCTCGGCCACCGCGCGGGCCGCGACCTCGGGCGGGGCATCGCGGTAGTGGAGGGCGACACTGGCCGGCTTTTCTTCGAAGGCAAGGCTGGGATCGGACTCGGCGATCCGCGAGATCTCGACGAGGAGTCGCGCACGCAGGGCGATCTGGTGCTCGTCGAGCGCGCCCTGGAAGTCGACGTCGAACTCGCTGCCATGACTTCCGACCAGGTGAACTTCGCCGGGCAACCCGGACAGCCGGGCGAGATCGCGCAGCGCACGGCCAGAGATCACCGCAACGTGCGTGTTCGGAAGGCCGGCCAGCGACCGCAGGGCGACGATGGCCTCGCGATCGGGCTTGGCGTTCGTGAAATCGGATACCAGCGGGGAGAGGGTGCCGTCGTAGTCCGTCGCGACCAGCAGGACGGACGACGTGGAGAGCCTTTCGATTGCCCCGAGCAGTTCGGGTCGCGGGGTGTTCTCTGTCATGCCGCCAACGCCGACAGGAACTCGTGGGCCCACTGGTACACGTCATGGGTTTCGACGGTGCGGCGCAGCGCACCCATCCGGCGTGCCGCCTCTTCGGGCGGCATCTCGAGGGCCTGCAGGATCGAACGCGCGAGAGCTTCCTGATCGTAAGGGTTAATGAGAAGTGCCTCCGTCAATTCGTATGCCGCGCCTGTGAACTCGCTCAGCACTAGCACACCTCCTCCGTCGGTTCGAGTTGCGACATATTCTTTGCAGACGAGGTTCATCCCGTCTCGCAGCGGAGTCACCAGCATGACGTCGGCCGCCAGGTAGAGCGGAACGAGTTCGTCGAGTTCGAGGTTCTGGTGCAGGTAGTGGACCGCCACGCGGCCCAGGCTACCGTGGCGTCCGTTGATCGAACCGACGAGCTGCTCGACCTTGTCCCGTACGCGCATGTACTCGAGCACGTCGCTGCGGCTCGGGACGACAGTTTGCACCAGCACGCATTGATCGGGTGACAGCGCGCCGCGATCGAGAAGCGTGCCGTAAGCCCGAAGACGAATGTCAATCCCCTTGGTGTAGTCGAGCCGGTCGACGCCGAGAAGGATCTTCCTGTCACCGAGCTCACGCCGGATCGACGCGGCCCGTTCGCGTGCGGCGTGGCTATTGGCAACCCTCTCGAACTGCTGGACGTCGATCGATATCGGCAGCGCACCGAAGCGCACCGTGCGGCCGTCGAAGCGCAGCGCATTGACGCCGTCAACCGCCTCCGCTCCGGCGTAGCGAACGGCAAGTTGGGCGAAGTTGCTGGCACCGAGGGCGGTGTGGCATGCGAAAAAGTCTGCGCCCAGGATGCCTTCGAGGATGGGCTTCCTCCAGGGCAACTGCGCGAAAAGCTCCTGGGGAGGAAACGGGATGTGCAGGAAAAAACCGATGCGCAGGTCAGGACGAAGCTGACGCAGCATCGCCGGTACAAGTTGCAGGTGGTAGTCCTGCACCCACACGACGCCTCCGGGCGCTGCTTCCCCGGCCGCACACTCGGCAAATCGCCGATTCACATCGACGTACGGTTTCCACCAGCGTTGCTCGAAATGAGGCCTGCGCACGGCATCGTGATAGAGCGGCCACAGCGTCCGGTTGGCGAAGCCCTTGTAGAAACTGTCGATCTCTTTCTGGCTGAGAGCGATCGGCACGCTGCGAATGCCGTCCTGTTCGAACGGCTCCGGAGCGCGGCCGGGGTTCCCGTCCCACCCAATCCAGCTTCCACCCTCGGCCTGCAGGATGGGCGTCAACGCGGAAACGAGTCCACCCGGGCTCTTGCACCACGCGTCGCCGCCCGGTTGCGGGCGATAAAAGGGCAGACGATTGGCCATGACGACGAGTCTGCGCTCCGGGTGTTTGGCTTCAGGCATAGTGCGCGCAGGCGAAGTCGTGAAGGGGCGCCCCCGGCCGCTTGGTCACGGTGCCGCACCGCGTGGTATCGCGCAAGTCCCGAGGATGGGGCGAGTAGCCGCATCCCTCGCCGCGTTCGGGGCGGGCCGAGCGACGCGATGGGGCCGCATCATTGCGGGTGAGACGCGTCGCGGATACTCACGATGCGAATCCGGTTACTCCGCACGTGCTGCGGAGAAGTTCACGCGGCGATGCGTTGACGATAGAAGGGGACGGCACCATGGCAGTGGAAGACATCGCCAATTTTCTTCCGATCGACGAACGCATCGGTACGGCCGGCCAACCGAGCGAGACCGAGCTGCGCGATGCCGCTGCGGCCGGCTATACCGCCGTGATCAATCTTGGGCTTCTCGACCCGCGCTACTGCCTTCCCGACGAGGCCGGTCTCGTCCAGTCGCTGGGCCTGCGGTATCGCCACATCCCCGTACAGTTCGACGCGCCGACCGTCGAGGATTTCCGAATCTTCCTTTCGTCGATGCAGGAGTGCGCCGCGGAGCGAGTCCTCGTGCATTGTGCTGCCAATTACCGCGTGTCGAGCTTCATGGCCGTCTATGGAGAAATCATGCTCGGGTGGACGCGCGAGCAAGCAGATGCACACGCTCGCACGCTGTGGCCGCTGAACGACACCTGGTCCGATTTTCTCGACGAGTGTCGGCGCGAGTTCACGGCGTCCGTTACGACGATGGAAGGCGCAACCGGCGCGCGGAGCGAAATCCGCAAGGATGGAGAGGCGTGAAACTCGCAGCCTACGACGAAGCCGATCTGCGTTATGCCAAGGACCTGCTCGAGCATCCCAGCCTGGCCGCGCGTGTGGCCGGCGCGATCGGCAAGCCGATCGAGCGCGGACTCGGCGCGCTACCGGCCGGCGCGGGGGAAATGGTGGCCACGGCCACCAAGAAGTCCCTCGATGCCGCCCTCAACTTCGCGGTGGCGTCGATGGACGACCGGCGCCGCGACTCCGTGGACTGGAGCCACAAGCTCGCCGTTGCGATGGCGGGGGCTGCCGGCGGCATGTTCGGCCTGCCGGCTCTCGCGGTCGAGTTGCCGTTGTCCACCACCATCATGCTGCGCTCGATTGCCGACATCGCGCGCAGCGAGGGGGAAGCGATCAAGACGATGGAAGCGAAGCTCGCGTGCATCGAGGTGTTCGCACTCGGCGGACGGCAGCCCGGTGACGATGCCAGCGAGTCGGCGTACTTTGCGGTCCGTCTCGCGCTGGCCAAGGCGCTGTCCGAGGCCGCCCAGCATCTCGCGGGCCGGGGTGTGACGGGAACGGCGGTGCCGGCGATGGTCCGATTCATCTCGCAGGTGGCGGTGCGTTTCGGCGTGCCCGTCTCCGAGAAGATCGTCGCGCAGTCGCTGCCGGTGGTCGGTGCGGCCGGCGGAGCGGTGCTGAATACGCTCTTCATCGACCACTTCCAGGACATGGCGCGCGGACACTTCACCGTGCGGCGCCTCGAGAGGCACTACGGGGCCGAGGTGGTTCGCGCCGCCTACCTCGACCTGCATTGACGGGAAGGGGTTTTGCGCAGCTGCTAACGGCCCTTCCAGTTCGGCTTTCGCTTCTCTGCGAACGCGCGCGGGCCTTCGACGAAGTCTTCCGACTTGAACAGCTTCTCCACCGCCGGATACTTCGCACGCGCCGCGTCCTCGAGCGGCCTGCCGAGGCTCTGCATCGCCACCTGCTTGGTTGCGCGCACGGAAAGGGGTGCGCACGCGGCGATCTCGCCGGCCCACGCCATCGCGCGCTCCATCAACTGGGCCGGTTCCACCACTTCCTGCGCGATGCCGAGGCGGAAGGCCTCGGCCGCGTCCACGTGACGGCCGGTCAACATCATGCCCATCGCGTTCTTCAGGCCGATCTGTCGCGGCAGGCGATGCATGCCGCCGGCCAGCGCGGCCAGTCCCACGCGAGGCTCGGGAAGCCCGAAGCGCGCGTTCGAGGAAGCCAGGATGATGTCGCACGCAAGCGCGATCTCGAATCCGCCGCCGAGCGCCACTCCGTTGACGGCCGCAACCACGGGCTTGTCCAGGTCGAAACGATTGGTCAGACCGCCGAAGCCGCGCGGGGGAATCTCGAGCTTGCCTTGGTTCTGCGCTGTCCACTTGAGGTCGTTGCCGGCCGAGAAGGCCTTTTCCCCGGCTCCGGTCACGATCGCGACCCACTGGTCGTCGTTGACGGCGAAATCGTCGAAGGCATCGCCCATCTCGAGATTGGCGGCGGGGTGGAGCGAGTTGAAAGACTCGGGACGGTTGATGGTGACGACGAGGACGCGGTCCTGCGCTTCCACCTTGATGAACTCGTACTTTTTCTCGCTCACGAAAATCTCCTCGCTTCGCCTCGTCCTGAGCGCGCGCGAGCGCTCTCCCCGGACTGTCGCGCTGCGCGCTCCTAGCCGCCGATCGATCCGGGGGCAAACGGGCGGCTCCTCCCGTCAGAAGGCGGGCACACCGAGCCACCAGTCGATCAGTTCCGGTCCGGCAAACATGTAGAGCAGCGCTCCAAAGGCCAGGAAGGGACCGAACGGAATCTCGAGGTCGAACTTGCGTGCGCGCAGGACCATCGCGGCCAGGCCGACGACGGAACCGACAATGGAACCCGCGAACAGGCTGAACAGCGTGGCCTGCCATCCGAGCAGCCCGCCGATCATCGCGATCAGCTTGACGTCGCCGAAGCCCATTCCCTCGCGCTTGCGAATCGCCTCGTAGCTCCACGCGAACGCCCACAACAGGCCGCCTCCGGCGACGATGCCGAGCAGGCTGTCGGCAAGGGTGATGTGCCCGACCAGCACGGCCAGCACCGGTGCCAGCACGATCGATGGGTACGTAATCACGTTGAGGATCAGGAAGTGATCGATGTCGATGAAGGTGATGACGATCATCGCCGAGACGATGGCCATTTGCAGGATCGTCACGGGAAGTGGCAGCTCCTGCATGGCAACCACGCCGAAGAGAACACCGGTCAGGATCTCGACGAAGGGGTAGCGCATGGAGAACGGCGCGCCGCAGCCGCGACAGCGACCGCCGAGCATCACGAAGCTGGCGACCGGCACATTGTCGCGCCAGGCCACCGGGGCGTGGCAGGTCCGGCAGTGCGAGGAAGGCGAGACGATCGACTCCTCCTCCGGAAGCCTGACGATGCAGACGTTGAGGAAGCTCCCGATGACGAGGCCGAACAGAACGGCGAGCAGCAGAGTCATCGTGGCACCGTTGTCGTCTGCATGGATTCCGCCGCGCAAGCGCCGTCGCGCTTGCCAGCCTACGCATAGCGCGGACGCCGCTCGAACGCCCGCACTGCTGCGGTGCATGGGCTGGCAGGTTGCCGAGGAACCCGGGAGCCCGGCGAGGGCCTCCGGGCGCAGATCCGCCGGAGACCCGCGCCCGGGCTCGTTCAGCGCACCGCTGAAGAGAGCGGTGGATCCGCACTGCTGTCCCAGCGGAAGTCGCGCGATCCTGCCGGATGCGAGGCGGTGGCGATGAACGCGGTCTCCGTCGCCGACTCGAGCGCAACGTCCACGCCTTCGGAAGCTGCGAATCCCGTCAGCAGTGCCGTGTCGTCGGCATAGGTGGGCGAAGTCGCGCGAAAGAGCTCTTCCGCAGCCGCCAGGTTGCGAAGGTCCTGTTGCGAGCGCGAATCGTACGCGGCCGCGCGAAACTCGGCGAAGCGCGGCAGGGCGGCCGCAACCAGGATTCCGAGAATCGCGACGACGACGAGCAACTCGAGCAGGCTGAATCCGCCTTCGGGCGGGCGCGAGGCCTGTGGCATCACAACGAGTCTCAGTCGGCGAATCCGGCGATGCTGCGGTGCTGGCGCGCCCGGCGAAGTCGCGGCGAGTAGAGCCGGCACGGCCCCAGCTGGCTTCGCGCCGCGCGCGACACGAGAGCGGAAGGGAAAGAGAGAGCTGCGATCACGATCGTTCATGGTGTTCCTCCGAGTAGAAGCGATGCCGACCCGAGCATCGGTTGGTAAAGAGCGAGCACGCCGCCGCCGACGGCGACCGCCATCGCGATCACCGAAATCGGCTCGGCGAGCCGGCAGGTCTGGGTGAGGGCGCGCTCGGCGGCTGCGCCTTCGAGCACGGCCAATCTGGTGAAGGCCTGGCCGTAGCCGCCGGTGGCCTCGGCGATCTCCAGCAGCGGCGCAGCGTCACCACTGCGGTCGAGCCCGGCGGCGCTCCACGCGCGGCTGAGCGGAACGCCATGGCGCAGTGACCGCAAGGCCTCGCCGAGCCGCTCGGCCACGATGCGATTGCCCGCCGCCCGCGCCGCCAGCGCAAGCGCTTCCTCCGCTTCGCAGCCCGCTTCCAGCAGCACGGCCAGCAGCGCGCACGACTCGTGAGCGGCGCGCGGCGCCGCGAGTGCGCGCAGACCCGGAGCGTCGATCACGACGCCGTCGCAGAAGCGGCCGAAGCGGCGGCTGCGGCTTCTGGCGATCGAGAATCCGCCGCCCGCAGCGGCGGTCGCCGCGAGCATGGCCAGGCCGTGCGCCTGCACCGCGTTGCCGAACGCGAGCAGTGTGCGCGTCGCCCACGGCAACTCGACGTTCTGGCCGGTGTACATCGTCGTGAACGACGGCAGCACGACGATCGACAGGAAGCACAGCGCACCGAGCGCGCCCGCGGCCAGGATACAGGGGTAGGCAAGGGCAGCGGCGATGCGACTGCGTCCACCGGCCTCGCGCTCCATCCGTTCGGCCAGCAGTGCGAGCGCACGCGGCGTCGAGCCGCCGCGTTCGCCGGCGCGTACGACGGCCACCTCGGCTTCGCCAAACGGCAGGCTCGCGTCGCCCATCGCCGCCGATAGCGCGACCCCGCGACGCACGGCCGTGTGCAGGCGCGCAAGCAGGCGATCGCCGTTGCGAGCCGACGCCGCGATCGCATCGCCCGTGGCGACGCCCGCGGCCGTCAGTGCCGCCAGGCGCGCGATGACGGCGGCGGCTTCGCGTCGCGAAATCGCGCGGCGCGGCTGCAACCGCCCACGACTGCCTCGTTGCAGCGCGACCGCGGGCCGGGAGAAGCGTGCGGAACTGTTCACCGCGGCGCCTCGTCGCGAGGATTCGCACGCAGGAGCCCGTCCGCAGGGTGCGGGCAGTGTGCCAGCACTTCCTCGAAAGAGGTTTCCCCGGCGAGCACCTGCGCAAGTCCGGCCGCACCGAGACTGCCGGCCGCGAACGGAGACGGCGCATCGTCGGCGCACGAGGCGATCTCGAAAAGAGCGAGACGCCCCCGGTAACCGTGTCCGAGGCATGCGCTGCAGCCTTGAGATTGCGCGAGCCTCGCGGGTGCGGTGAGCCCCGCGCGAGCGAACCACTCGGCGTCGCCGGCATCGGAGCGACGCGCCTGCACACAAGCTCGACAGAGGCGGCGCACCAGTCGCTGCGCGACGACGAGCGCGACCGTCGCCCTGACGAGGTAGTCGGGCACTCCGATCTCCGGCAGGCGCAGAAGTGCTTCACGCGCATGCGACGCGTGCAGGCTTGTCAGCACAAGGTGGCCGGTGAGCGCTGCCCGGCACGCGATGCGTGCGCTCTCGTCATCGCGGATCTCGCCCACCATCAGCACATCGGGGTCCTGGCGCAGCAACGCGCGCAGCACGACGGCGAACGTCCTGCCGATCTCCTCGTCGACGGCCACCTGCGAGACGCCGGCAATGTCGAACTCGACAGGATCTTCCACGCTTGCCAGCGAACGCGTCGCGCCGCGCAGGTGCACCAGAGCGGCGTGCAGGGTCGTGGATTTTCCGCTTCCGGTGGGACCCACGACGAGCAGCAGGCCGTTCGGCCGGGCAAGGGCATGGCGGAAGCGCTCGAGCGCGTCGCTGCTCATGCCGAGCGCATCGAGGCTCGGAGCCGCGCCGTGATGACGCAGAAGCCGCAGCGCGATCTTCTCGCCGCGTGCCGCCGGCAGGAACGAGGCACGGACGTCGACGGATTCGCCTGCATCGAGGGCCCACGTGAAGCGGCCGTCCTGCGGGAGGCGGCGCTCGGCCAGGTCGACGCGCGAGAGCAGGCGAATTCGGGTGAGCAGTGCCGCCACCAGCGCGGCCGGCGGCGGTTCGATGTCGTGGAGGTGACCGTCCACGCGCATGCGCACTCGCAGCCCGTCGCGGTCGGGCTCCAGGTGGAGGTCGGAGGCGCCGGCCTCGACGGCTGCGGCCAGCAATGCGCTGAGGCGGCGCACGGCGGGAGAGCCGCTCTCGGTGTTCTTTGCTCGGGCCGGAGCATCGGTCGGCCAGGAAGTCGGACTCATGCCGGGACGCTACAAAAAGCCCCTCGGCGTCTTCAACGACGCAGATGTGATGTTCGCTCGGAATCCCCCATCTGTCCGGTCCGCCGTTGGCTTCGGCGTGGCTGGGCGAGCAAACTGCCGCGAACGCGATGACAACAGGTCGGACAGCTACGAAGGGAAACGACGCCGCCAAGGAGGCGGCGGGCGTGCCCGCGCTCGGCGCCGCGGTGACGCCCGCCACAGACGAGTCCATCGAAGCCGAGCTTCGTCGTTCGCGCGAACAGTACGAGCACCTCGTCGCATCGATCGACGGCATCGTTTGGGAGGCCAACGGCGAGACCCTGCGCTTCACGTTCGTGAGCGCGCAGGCTGAAAGGCTGCTGGGTTACCCGCCCGCACGGTGGGTGGAGGATCCCGACTTCTGGTGCAATCACATCCATCCCGACGACTGCGCGTGGGTAGTGGCGTTTTGTCGGCGATCGACCGAGGAGCGAAAGAACCACGACTTCGAATACCGCATGATTGCGGCTGACGGGCGCGCGGTGTGGCTGCGCGACATCGTGACGGTGGTTGAACAGCCCTCCGGCCCGCTGTTGTTGCGCGGGGTCATGGTGGACATCACGGCCGCCAAGCAGCGCGACGAGGATCTCCGTGCGGCCGAGGAGCGCTTCCGGCATTTCGTCGAGAACCTGAACGACGTGGTTTACGCCCTGGACCGTTCCGGCAACTTTCTCTACTGCAGCCCGGCCATCGAACAGGTCTCTTCCTACACGCCGGCGGAGGTTCTCGGCCGCTCTTTCGCCGACTTCGTGCACGTGGACGACCTGCCCGCTCTTGCGGCCGTGTTCCAGCGCAACCTCGCCGGCGAGTCGGCCCAGGTAGAGTATCGAGTCCACGACAAGAACGGGGAGATACGCTGGGTGCACGCGTCCATCGGCCCCACCATCGAGAACGGTGAAGTGACGGGCGTGACCGGTGTGTTCAGTGAGATCACCGCGCGCAAGCGCACGCTGGAAGCGCTCTACGAAAGCGAAGCCCGCTACCGCGAACTCGTCGAGATGTCGCCGAACTCGATCGTCGTGCACCGCGGCGGCAAGATCGTGTTCGCCAACGGCTCGGCCCTGAGGCTCGTCGGCGCGAGCGACCCGTCCGACCTCCTGGGCCATCCGCTCCTCGAACTCGTGCACGAGTCCAGCCGCGCCCTCGCCATCGAGCGAATCCGCAGCATGACCGAGGAAGGAAAGCCGGCCGGGCGCGTGGAAGAGGTGTTCCTTCGCCTCGACGGCACGACGATCGACGTGGAGGTAATGGCGAGCCCCATCGTCTTCCACGGCCAGTCGTCGATTCAGGTGATCATCGACGACGTGACCGAACGCAGGCGCATTCGGGAGGAAGTGCACCGGCTCAACGCGGAACTCGAACAGCGTGTGCGGGATCGCACGGCCGAGCTGGTCGCGGCCAATCGCGAGCTCGAGGCTTTCAGTTACTCGGTGTCTCACGACTTGCGCGCACCGCTGCGCGTGATCGAGGGCTTCGCGAAGATGTTCCTCGAGGAGTACTCGGAGACGCTCGACGAGCAGGGCCGCTCTTATCTTCACAGGATCCATTCGACGAGTGCGCGCATGGACCGCCTGATCCACGATCTGCTCGCGTTCTCGCGCATGTCCCGCGCTTCGATGACGGTGGAGAAGGTGGACCTGAGCGCGATCGCGCGGAGCGTCGTCGAGGACCTCGAGCAGGAACGACCGGTGCGCGACACGAACTTCGTGATCGCCGACGGCCTCGTGGTCGAGGGCGACGAGCCGCTGTTACGGATCGTCGTCGAGAACCTGATCGGCAACGCATGGAAATACACCAGCAGGCGGCCGACCGCGGTCATCGAGTTCGGGTCCGAGACGATCGACGGCGAGCGCGTGTACTTCGTTCGTGACGACGGCGTCGGCTTCGACATGCAGTTCGTCGGCAAGCTGTTCCGCCCGTTCCAGCGCCTGCATGCGATCGGCGATTTCGAGGGAACCGGCATCGGGCTGGCGACGGTGCAGCGCATCATCGAGAGGCACGGCGGGCGGGTGTGGGCCGACAGCGAGGTCGATGAGGGCACCACGTTCCGCTTCACGCTGTGGCCGAAGAGTGCGGCTCCGGCGAGAAGGGCTAGCGCGACGAAGGCGGGGCACGCGTAGAGGCGCAACCCCGTGTGTGCGCGCCGGCGCGATGGATTCGGCGGAGACGGCCCGGCTACCAGGTCTCGAGGTGGCAGGTGCCGTCGAAGCCAAGCTCGAAATCGAGTTCGTTCCCCACGTTGACCGTCGCCCCGCCGGGAACTTCCCTGCCTTTCACGATCAGGATCCAGAACGCGCCCGCCGACGTGGTGCGGTACGTCAGCTTGACGCGCCGCAGGCCGCCCAGCAGGCCGTCGCCCTTCCACATGTATCGCCCGCGCAGCGGATCGGCCTTTACCCAGCCGGGGTGGGCGGCCGGGATCGCAAGGTCGATCAATCCGACTCCGTCCTCGATGGAAAGCGTGAAGTCGTCTTCGCGGGGATCGAGGCCGGCGTACGCGCCCACACCATCGAAGAGCCATGCCTTGTAGTCGAGACGGCGCTCGTCGGACACGATTTTCACGCCGTAGAGCGGGCCGGTGCTGCATGCGGCGGGGCACGAGCAGGACGTGCACTCGCCCGGGCACGCGCTGTCCTGGCTCCCGTCGCACTCCTCGCCCGCTTCGACCAGGTTGTTGCCGCAGACCGGCGCGGGACAACTGCATGCTGTGCAAAGCGCCGCGCACGCGGCGTCGGAGGTGCCGTCGCACTCTTCGCCGAACTCGACGATGTTGTTGCCGCAGACCGGCGGATCGCCGTCGAACAAGGTGGTGGTGACCTGGTACCCACCGCTGCCGGAGGCGCGCTCCACGAACACCGACCACGTGCCGGCGGACGGATTCGCGAACTCGCAGGCTCCAAAGACTGTCGCACCGTCGGCCTTGCAGTCGAAGTCTGCCGCGCTGGCGCCGGGTCCTTCTTTCACGAAGAAGTTCGGGTTGAAGCTGCCGTTGTCGGTGCCGTTGAGGGTGAAGCGGACGACGGAAGCCGAGCCGGTGAGGTTCACCGTGAAGCTGTCGCTGGGTTGCAGCAGGCTGAGCGCACCGCTGTTGTGAAAGGTGGTGACGTCGGGATGGCCGACCGCGGCGATGCCGCCGCACGCGCCGGTCGAATCGGCGCCGAGCTGGGCGCCGATCCACGTCGCGTTGTAGTACACGCTCGCGTCCCAGCTGTGATCGGTCGGAAGGCAGTTCGTCGTGATGCCGGCCGACGTGACGCCGACCAACTCGACAGTGCCCGCGAAGTTCATGAACAGCGGTCCACCCGAATCGCCGTTGCAGGTGTTCGAGTCTTCACCTGCCGGGCCGACCGACGAATCGTAGTCCCAGCAAACCAGCACGTCGTTGCCCTCGCCGCCCGTCGCGCCGGTGTCGCAATCGGCCGTCACCACGGCGCCGTAGCGCTTGATGCCGTAGTCGGAGCCGCCGCCGGTGCGCCCGAAGCCTGCAATCGTGCCTTCGAAGCCGATGCCCATCGCGTCGAGATCGTGCGTGCTGTTGACGGTGGTGGGATCGATGCCGGTGACCTGGCTCGTGAGCTTGACGATGGCGACGTCGCGACCGGAGTCGCCGTTGTAGGCGGGGTGGTACGTGATGGAGGAAACCTGGTGGATGCCGCCGTTCTGGAGGTAGACCCAGTAATGCGAAGCAGTGGTGTCTTCCTCCACGCAGTGCGCGGCGGTGAGGAAGGTCTGGCACCCGATCAGCGTGCCGCTGCACTGGGTGGACGCATTGTTCGCGGTGATGGTGCTGCCGCCGCTGTACAGCAACGCGCCGGTCGTCGGGAAACCGTGCGTGTCGAGTCCGTTGACGATTCGCGGACCGGCAGAGGCCGGAGCGCCGGCGCCGGCCAGCGCGATTGTCAACGCCGTAATCGCCAGCGAACCGGCTCTTTCGAATCTCGTCATTGCGCGTCCTCCCAGACTTCCCCGATTCCCCGTCGAGTGCACCCCAGTCATCGCTGCGGCGAGGACGACCCTAGCCTTGCCGTGCCCGAAGCCGCAAGTCGTTTTTGTGAATCGTCACGCAGGCCGGGCTGCGCTCAGGCGCGATCCGGCGCGAGCCTCACCAGCATCTTTCCGGTGTTGTCACCGCGGAACAGGCCAATGAAGGCCTTGGGAGCGCTGGCGATGCCCTCGTGCACGGTCTCCTGCCACTTGATGCGCCCGGCGCCGATCCACGGTCCCATCGTTTGGTAGAACTCCGGCACCATGTCGATGTAGTCGGACACGATGAAACCCTGCATCTTCAGGCTCTTGCCGATCACGTTGACGAGATTGCGCGGGCCCGGGGGAGCTTCGAGCGCGTTGTACATGCTGATCATGCCGCACATCACGAGACGGCCGCGGCTGTTCATGAGTTCGAGGGCGGTCTCGAGGTGCTCGCCGCCGACGTTCTCGTAGTAGATGTCGATGCCGTTCGGGCAGGCCTTGGTGACATCGGTGAGCAGGCTGCCGGTGGTGCGGTAGTTGACGGCAGCGTCGATGCCGGCCTGCTCGACGAGCCAGCGACATTTCTCGTCGGAGCCGGCCGAGCCGATCACGCGACATCCCTTGATCTTGGCTACCTGGGCCACCACCGATCCGACCGCGCCTGCCGCGGCCGACACGAAGACGGTCTCGCCTTCCTTCGGCTCGCCGATTCGCAGGAGGCTCGTGTAGGCGGTGAGGCCCGGCATGCCGAGCACGCCGAGATAGGCCTGCAGCGGCGCGACGGCCGGATCGACCTTCTGGAACATCATGCCGTCTGTCAGGTGGTACTCGCGCCAGCCGCCGGCTGCGAAGCCGCACACGTAGTCGCCGACGGCGAAGCCGGGATTGTTCGATGCGACCACTTGTCCGACCGACCCGCCGTCGAGCACGCCGCCGATCTGGAACGGCGGCACGTAGCTCTTCCGGTCGGTCATGCGGCCGCGCATGTACGGGTCCACCGTCATCCAGATGTTGCGGACCACGAACTGTCCGGGGCCGGGCTCGGGAACCGCAGTCTCGACGAGCTCGAAGTCGTCTTCGACCGGCATCCCGACGGGACGGCGCTTGAGATGAATTTCACGATTCACGTTGGCCATGGCTCCCTCCTGAAGAAAACGGGGTCTGACCCCAATTTCGCGTCGCGCGTTCGGCAAGTTCACGAAATGGGGTCAGACCCCATTTGCCGGACCGCGATCCTGCGGGCTGTGCGGTTCGGCAATTTCAGTACAGCGTCGTCTTGTAGCTCTGCTCGAGGCCCTCGTCGATGCGTTCGGCCACTTCGTCGTTGCCGCCCATCTTCTTCGCGAGCTGCCTGCCGAGATTCACCCGGTAGCCCTGCGGCCACGATTCCGGTTTCCACAGGCCGGAGCGAATGAAAGCCTTGCCGCAGTGAAAGAAGCATTCCTCGACGGTGATGCGCGTGACGAGCAGCGCGGGCTTGCCCTTGGCGGAAAGCCTTTCGAGCAGCCCCGGGTCCCGCGTGATCTCGGCGGTGCCGTTGGCGCGCAGCGTCTCGGTGGTGCCGGGCACGAGGAACACCATGCCGACGCGGGGATTCTCAAGGATGTTGCGAAAGCCGAACGCAAGTTTGTTGCCCGGACGCTCGGGCAGCAGCAGCGTGCGCTCGTCGTCGAGGACGACGAAGCCGGGGCCGTCGCCCTTCGGCGACACGTCGAGGCGGCCGCTGCGGTCGCTGGTCGCGAGCAACAGCAGCGGCGAGCGTGCGATGAACGCCGCCGAGTACTCGTCCACGTGATCGAAGATCTTCTGGCGGACCATCTCGGACGTGTGCCCGAGCGTCTCGTTGATCTGGTCTTCGCTTTCGATGCGCCATGGGTCGGACATCGGATCTCTCCTTGTGCGCCGTCGCGCCCGCAGTCGGCCCCGGCCTCGCGGAGCCGCAAGCGTGAAGTCGTCTTTACGCGGTGCAGGCGCAACCCGCTTCGCCCGGCCGCGCGTGACGAACGATCGGGAAATGGATTCCGCAAAAAAGGGGTCTGACCCCATTTTTGTGTGGGCCCATCTTTATGGTCAGCGCGTGCGGGTTGGGGATTTGATTCCGACGGCTTCGAGCATCACGGCGACGGGGGCCTTCTTGCCGGTGAAACGCCGAAACGCGGCGGCGCCCTGGTGCACGAGCATGTGGCGACCGTCGAGGACGGGCCGGCCGGCCTTCTTCGCGAGGGTCAGAAACGGCGTCAGCTCGCGACCATACGCCAGGTCGAAGTGCATGCAGGATTCCGGCGTGGCCGACGCGCGGTAGGCAAGGTATGCGCCCCCCTTGAGGCCGACCGGAGTGGAATTGACTACGAGCGTTCGGCTTGCCAGCAGCGCGTCGTGCTGGAGCGCATCGAGGCCCACCGCCGTGGCGCCGAACTCGCGGGCGACGCGACGCGCGGTTGCGACAGTGCGATTGGCCAGTACCACGTCGCGCGCGCCGCCTTCCCCGAGCGCATGCAGCACGGCGCGCGCGCTGCCGCCGGCGCCGATCACGAGCACCTGCGCGCCGCGGAGTCTCGCACCGTGCGAACGCAGGGCCTCGGTGAACCCCACGGCGTCGGTGTTGTCACCGACAATCTCTTCGCCATCCCGGTAGATGGTGTTGACGGCGCCGATGGCCGCCGCCGGCGGCGTGAGCCGGTCGACGAGGCGGACGACATCCTGCTTGTACGGAACGGTGACATTGAAACCGACGATGCCGAGCGTGTGCATCGCGCGCACCGCCCCGCGAATGGTGACCGGCGTCGCACGCAGCGGAACGTACACGTAGTCGAGCCCGAGTGCGGCATAGGCCGCGTTGTGCATGCGCGGTGACAGCGAATGCTCGACGGGGTTGCCGAGGATGCCGACGACGCGCGTCGTGCCTTCCACCGCCGCGCGGGTCGCTGCCATCTTGCTGGGACGTACTGCGCTCATCTGGAAAATCGGAAATCGGGGACAGGTACAGATTTGCGCGGCGCGAAAACCTGTACCTGTCCCGGGTTTTTACTTCGTCAGGGCGGCGTGGGCGGCGGCGAGACGGGCCACCGGCACGCGGTACGGCGAGCAGGACACGTAGTCGAGATCGATGCGGTCGCAGAAGATGACCGAGCGCGGGTCGCCGCCGTGCTCGCCGCAGATGCCGAGCTTGAGGCCCGGCTTCACGCTGCGGCCCTTCTCGGCCGCGATCTTCATCAGCACGCCGATGCCGGCCTGGTCGATCGTCACGAACGGGTCGTCGTCGAGCACGCCGCTGTCCACGTACTCGGGCAGGAAGCGGCCCGAGTCGTCGCGCGACAGGCCGAAGCCCATCTGCGTGAGATCGTTGGTGCCGAACGAGAAGAAGTCCGCATGGCGCGCGATGGCGTCGGCCACCAGCGCGGCGCGCGGCACCTCGATCATCGTGCCGACCGTGTAGGCGAGCTTCTTCTTTTTCTTCGCAAGGACGGCTTCGGCCGTGTCGATGACGAGCTGGCGCAGCTTCTTCAGCTCCGACTCGGTCGCCACCAGCGGAATCATGATCTCCGGATGCACCTTGATGCCTTTGCCGGCCACTTCGACCGCGGCCTCGATGATCGCGCGAGTCTGCATCGCGTAGATCTCGGGGTACGTGATCGCCAGGCGGCAGCCGCGGTGCCCGAGCATCGGGTTGAACTCGTGCAAGAGCTCGCCGGTCTGCTCGAGCTGGGCCTTCTTGAGGCCGGTCTTCTTCGCAAGGTCGGCGTACTCCGCGTCCGAGTGCGGGAGGAACTCGTGCAGCGGCGGATCGAGCAGGCGCACCGTCACCGGTAGCCCGTTCATCGCCTTGAAGATGCCGGCGAAGTCCTTGCGCTGGTACGGCAGCAGCTTGTCGAGAGCTTTCTCGCGCGCGGCGAGCGTGGTGGCGAGGATCATCTCGCGCACCGCATCGATGCGGTTGCCTTCGAAGAACATGTGCTCGGTGCGGCACAGTCCGATGCCTTCGGCGCCGAAGCCGCGTGCCACGTCGGCATCGTGAGGCGTGTCGGCGTTGGTGCGCACGCGCAGGCGTCGCACCTTGTCGGCCCAGCCCATCAGCTTGCCGAAGTCACCGGAGACCTTGGCCTGGCTGGTCGGCACCTGGCCGAGGTAAACGGAGCCCGTCGCTCCGTCGAGCGTGATCCAGTCGCCTTCCTTCACCGTCTTGTCGCCGGACTTCATCGCGCCGGCCTTGTAGTCGATGCGCAGCACCTCGCAGCCCACCACGCAGCACTTGCCCATGCCGCGCGCGACCACTGCCGCATGCGACGTGCGTCCGCCCTTGGCGGTGAGGATGCCCTCGGCCGCGTCCATGCCGGCAATGTCTTCGGGTGACGTCTCGTTGCGCACGAGGATGGTCTTGATGCCCTTGGCCTTGGCGGCCACGGCTGCTTCGGCTGAGAACACGATCTGTCCGGCGGCGGCGCCCGGCGAAGCGCCGAGACCCTTGGCGAGCAGCGTCTTGGCCGCCTTCGCGTCGATGGTCGGGTGCAGCAACTGGTCGATCTGCTCGGGGGCCACGCGCAGGATCGCGGTGTTGCGGTCGATGAGCCCTTCCTTCTCCATCTCGACGGCGATGCGCACGGCGGCGCCGGCGGTGCGCTTGCCGCTGCGGGTCTGAAGCATCCACAGGCGACCGTCCTCGATCGTGAACTCGAGGTCCTGCATGTCGCGGTAGTGCTTCTCGAGGATCGCCGAGTTGGCGAGCAACTGCTTGTTGCATCCCGGCATCAATTCCTCGAGGGACGGGAACTTCGCGGCGCGGTCCTTCTCGGAGGTCTTGCTCTCCTTGGCCCAGTCCTGCGAAGCGCTCTTGGTGATCTGCTGCGGGGTGCGAGTGCCGGCCACCACATCTTCGCCCTGGGCGTTGACGAGGAACTCGCCGTAGAAGCGCCTCTCGCCGGTACCCGGGTCGCGCGTGAAGGCCACGCCCGTCGCGCTGCTGGTGCCCATGTTGCCGAACACCATCGACTGCACGTTCACCGCGGTTCCCCACGACTCGGGGATGTTGTTGAGCTTGCGGTAGACGGTGGCGCGCTCGTTGGTCCACGACTTGAACACCGCGCCGATGGCGCCCCAGAGCTGCTCTTTGGGATCGGTGGGGAACGGACGCCCGGCGAACTTCTTCACGGCGGCCTTGAACTCGGCCACCAACTCCTTGAGGTTCTCGGTGCTGAGTTCGGTGTCGAGGTGGATGCCGAGCTTCTCCTTCTTCTTCTCGATGAGGATCTCGAACGGATCGCGCTCGTCGGACGACTCGGGTTTGAGGCCCATCACGACGTCGCCGTACATCTGCACGAAGCGGCGGTAGCTGTCCCACGCGAAGCGGTCGTTGCCGGACTTCTTCGCGAGGCCCTCGACGGTCGCATCGTTGAGGCCGAGGTTGAGCACGGTGTCCATCATGCCCGGCATCGACGCGCGTGCGCCCGAGCGCACCGACACCAGCAACGGGTTGGCAGAGTCGCCGAACTTCTTGCCCATCACCTTCTCGAGACGGGTGATCGCGGCATCCACCTGGCCGGCGAGCGGCTTCGGGTAGGTTCCCTTCTTCGGATCGTAGGCGGTGCAGACCTCGGTGGTGATGGTGAAGCCCGGCGGCACCGGCAGGCCGATGCCGCACATCTCGGCCAGGTTCGCGCCCTTGCCGCCGAGCAGGTTCTTCATCGTCGCGTCGCCGTCGGAGCCCTTGTCGCCGAAGAAGTAGACGAGCTTGCCGGGCACAATGGACCTGGCCGACTTCCTGGCCGCGGCCTTCGCGCCGGCCACCTTGGCGGGCTTCTTCGCGTTGCCCTTCGCGGCGGCACTTTTCCTAGTGGCGTTCTTGGTGGCGTTCCTGGTGATCTTCTTGTCGGCCTTGCCGTGCTTCTTGCTCATGGGAAAACGTGTCCTTGTAGGAATATCGTTGAGTCTTCGTGACGGCGGCAACATGGCCGCCGGGGAATGGTTCAGGCCGCGGGCGCGAGAGGCCCACGATACACAGGCGGGGCGACCTTCTTTCGTACGATGTCGAAGAGGTCGCCGATGGGTACTCGTACCTGCTCCATCGTGTCGCGGTCGCGCAAGGTCACCGTGCCGTCCTTCATCGTGTCGTAGTCGACGGTCACGCCGAGCGGTGTGCCGACTTCGTCCTGGCGGCGATAGCGGCGCCCGATGGAACCGGCCTGATCGTAACTGACCGCGAAGTACGGACGCAGCATCTCGACGATTTCCATCGCCTTCGCGTCGAGCCCGTCGCGCTTCATGAGCGGAAGGATCGCCACCTTCACCGGCGCGAGCGACGGGTGCAGGCGCAGCACGGTGCGGCGGTCGTTCTCCGGTCCATCCTCGTCATAGGAGTCGACGAGAAACGCGAGCGTGCCGCGGTCGGCGCCGGCCGACGGCTCGATCACGTACGGGACGAAGCGCTCCTTGGTCTGGTCGTTGAAGTAGGAGAGATCCTTGCCCGAGTACTCAATATGCTGCTTGAGGTCGAAGTCGGTGCGGTTGGCGATACCCTCGAGCTCCTGCCAGCCGATCGGGAAGTCGTACTCGACGTCCGCGCAGCCCTTGGCGTAGTGCGCGAGTTCGTCGGAAGCATGATCGCGAAGGCGCAGGCGCTCCGGACGGATTCCGTAGTCGGTGTACCACTGAAGGCGGCGATTCTTCCAGTACTCGTACCAGCCGTCGTCGGTGCCCGGCTCCACGAAGAACTCGAGCTCCATCTGTTCGAACTCGCGCGTGCGGAACAGGAAGTTGGCCGGCGTGATCTCGTTGCGGAAGCTCTTGCCCATCTGCCCGATGCCGAACGGCGGGCGAAGGCGCGTGGAGTTCACCACGTTGACGAAGTTCACGAAGATGCCCTGGGCGGTTTCGGGGCGGAGATACACGGCGGCCGCCGAGTCTTCCATCGGGCCCATGTGGGTCTTGAACATCAGGTTGAAGCTGCGCGGCTCGGTGAGCTCGCCGTCGCAGTGTCCGGCCAGCTTGCTCGGCTGCTTGGGACAGCGCGTATCGGCCAGGTGGTCGGCGCGGAAGCGGCCCTTGCAGAGCTTGCAGTCCACCATCGGGTCCGAGAAGTTCGCGATGTGGCCCGATGCCTCCCAGGTGCGAGGATGCATCAGGATCGAGCAGTCGAGACCGACGACGTCGCCGCGCGTGGAGACGGTGTCGCGCCACCAGGCTTCTTTCACGTTACGCTTGAGCTCGACGCCGAGGGGGCCGTAGTCGTAGCAGCTGCTGAGCCCGCCGTAGATCTCGGATGACTGGAAGACGAACCCCCGTCGCTTACAGAGGTTGACGATCTTTTCCATTGTCACTTGGGTCACGACGGATTCCGGCACGCTTTAAGTCCCCGCTTATCCGCCGCGCGTTCGCCCTCTGGGCCGCGGGGAATCGCCGTGTTTAGCGCGGTGCGGCAGGGCGGGCAAACCATCGACCGAGTCATTTCGCAGGTGCGTTGGACCGGGCCGGCGCCCCGAACTCCGGCAACACCGCCTTTCGTCGGCGCGCACATGCGTAGTAGTGCGGGCTATCCTGCCTGCCCTCGCCTTCGTAGGGTCAGTCAGCCCCTCCGCGCGCCGTCAGGCCGGCCTGCCCTTCCCCGAACCTGGTTCTGGACGCGGCAGGGATGCCGCAAAGTCCACGCGAAGGAGGGCGGCTACCAGGGAGAGAGCGATGACGAGCAGGAAGTCGGAAATTCTGGAAGCGATCGACGTCGATGTTCCCGTGCGCTCGGCATACAAGCAGTAGACCCAGTTCGAGCAGTTCCCGTTGTTCATGCCCGGTGTGAAATCCGTCCGCCAGCTCGACGACACCAACCTGTTGTGGAACATCGACATCGGCGAGGAGAAGCGCGAGTGGACGGCGAAGATCACGGAACAGGCCACCGGTGAATTCCGCGGCACGATTGCTTCCGCGAGCTGACGCCGGACTTCCCCGATGACGATGCCGCGCATGGCGGAGCGGAGACGCCGGGTCGGAAGGTTTCTGCTCGCCCTCGTCGCCGCGGGCTCCTTCTGGAACTGCAGCGGCACCCAGCTTCTCAACAACCTCAGCACGCTCAGCCCCGGCCCGAGTTACAGCGTCGAGCGTGACATCCTGTTCGACGGATCCACAGGGCTCAAGCTGGATGTCTACGCGCCGAAGAAGGCCGCAGGCGCTCCCGTCGTCGTGTTCTTCTTTCCTGGCCGCTGGAGCATGGGGGACAAGGCCGACTACCGATTCGTCGCGGAGGGCCTCGTCTCGCGCGGGATGATCGCAGTGCTGCCGAACTACCGGCTCTATCCCGAAGTCCGGTTTCCGGCCTTCGTCGAGGACGCGGCCCAGGCAGTTCAGTGGACGCACGAACACGTCGCGAAGTTCGGCGGAGATCCCGACCGGCTCTTCGTGATGGGGCATTCCTCCGGGGCTCACCTGGCCGCGTTGCTCGCGCTCGACGATGCGTTCCTGGCCCGCGCCGGTGGGAACCGCGGCTGGCTCAAGGGGATGATCGGCCTTTCCGGGCCCTACGATTTCAAGCCGGAGAGCGCGAAGGACCTGGCCGAGATGTTTGGCCCACCTGAGAAGTACAAGCTGTCACAGCCGATCCACTACGTGGATGGCAGCAACCCGCCGCTGCTGCTGCTTCATGGTCACGACGACAACGCGGTCAACGTGCAGAACACCATCAGCCTGACCACGGCCGTCGAGCGCGCGGGCGGAACGGTCGAGACGGTTCTGTATCCGAAGCTCGGCCACGGCCTGATGGTTGCGTCGCTGGCGTCGTATTACCGCATGCCCGCGGGGCCTCTCGACAAGGTGGATGCGTTCGTCCACGCGCGCATGGACGTGGTGCGCACGGCGCGCGCAGCGGGAACGGCCGCGCCGTAGCGCGGGTACGCGCGGCGCGACGGCCCGGCCGCGAAGCGGCTGACACCGTCGCGCGACGCGATCGCGTCACTCGGCAGGAACCGGCACCACCACGATGGTCTCGCTGGCGGGTTTGCCGGTGTTTCCCTTGGCGCCCTCGGCTCCGGCGGCGCCTTCGCTGCCCTTCGATCCCGTGGCGCCTGTCGCGCCGGGAGCTCCGGCCGGTCCGGGCGCGCCTGCCGGCGTGTTCACTTCACAAGCGCTCATTCCGAGCGCGACGACGATGGCCAATGGGATGATCAGTTTCATTGTTTTGTTTCCTTCGGTGCGCAATCCGCGCCGCCGATGATGAACGGGGTTAGTGCGACTCACCGACTATGCGGGCACTGAGCACAAAGCGTCAGATGGGGGTTCTACGCGCGTAGAAGTGCGTCGCCGAGCTCCTTCCTGAAGAACGACGAATGCTGCGCGAGCTGCTCCATGTAGCCGCGCACGTCCTCGGCGGCCTCGCGCGGCAGCTTCGCGTACGGGACGATGTGCACGTCGGGCACGTAGCGGAACGTGAAGTTCACGCGGCGGGTGACGAAGTCCTCCGCGTGGATCGCGAAGTTGGCCCCCTTTCGGTCGACGCGCTGCACGCGGTGGAAGTGGTGCGTTTTCCAACGGTCGCCGCCGAAGATCTGCAGCGACCCGTCGTCGAGCCACTGCTGCAGCGCGACGGTGCCGCGCTGCCCGATGCGGCTGCTCGACACGAACTGGAACAGCGCGCGCTCGCCGAGCGAGATCGACGCGACCGGGCCCGGTTCGAAGTCCTTGTGCTCGCCGACCCGCGCGGTGTCGATGCGGCGGGTGCCATCGAGACGGCTGCCGTAGAAATTCACCAGGCAGGTGTTGAGATGCCACCCAGCCGGCATGTCGGGGCCGGAGTAGATCCGACGCGAAATGCTTTCCGCCCTGGCCACGAGCGCCGCGAGCACCGGCGGAAAAGGCTCGGCCTTCACGCAGCGGTGAAGAATGCCCTTGGGCGGATGGTAATAACC
>JBHEOD010000069.1:18858-19171 GCA_046261745.1 Binatia bacterium | reverse complement strand
CGCTACGAACGTTCGCTCGAGGTGCTGGCGCTCGCGTCGGCAATCGCCCGGCGGGACGGCCGCGGCGTCGTGAAGTCCGGCGTCATGGTCGGCTTCGGCGAAACGCGCGAAGACCTGCTGGAAACCTTTCGCGACCTGCGAGCAAGCGGCTGCGAGCTGCTCACCATCGGACAGTACCTGCGCCCGACGCGCGAGCAGCGCCCGGTTTCGCGCTACTACGAGCCGGCCGAATTCGACGTGCTGGCGGCCGACGCGCGCGAGCTCGGATTCACGGAAGTCGCGGCCGGGCCGCTCGTGCGATCGTCCTACCGGG
>JBHEOD010000069.1:9971-18665 GCA_046261745.1 Binatia bacterium | reverse complement strand
CCTCGGCGCACGGCGCCGACGCGCCCGCGCCGATGGAAGCGGGAGCTTTTTCGGGATAGTCGGAGCGGATTCGAGCGCCGGCCGGTGCGTATGCAACGGCAAGCGCCGCCGGGCGCGTATGCAACGGCAAGCGCCCTCGGGCGCGTATGCAACGGAAACGAATCCGACTTCACAGGGCAGAGGACGCGGCAGTGGCGAAGAAAGAAATCGGGGTGGGGATCATCGGGTTCGGGACTATCGGGACCGGCGTCGTGCGCGTGCTTCGCGAGCATACGGCCGGCATCCGCGCGCGTCTCGGAGTTCCGCTCACGCTTGCCCGAATCGCCGACCTCGACATCAAGACCAACCGCGGCGTGAAGGTGCCACGAGAGCTGCTCACCACGGACGCGCGCGCACTGATCCACGATCCCGCGGTTGACGTCGTCGTCGAGCTGATCGGCGGCCTCGAGCCGGCGCGTACTTTCCAGTTCGAGGCGCTCAAGGCCGGCAAACCCGTCGTGACGGCCAACAAGGCCGTCCTTTCGGCCCACGGCCTGGAACTGGCGGCGACCGCGGAAAAGGCGGGCGTCGCGCTCGGTTTCGAGGCCAGCGTGGGCGGCGGCATCCCCATCATCCGTACGCTTCGCGAATCGCTGGCGGGAGACCGCAACCTCGAGGTCTACGGCATCGTCAACGGCACCTGCAATTTCATCCTGAGTGAGATGGCGGCCGGCAACGGCGAATTCTCCGAGGTGCTCGCCCGCGCCCAGAAGATGGGACTTGCCGAGGCCGACCCAAGCTACGACGTCGACGGCCTCGACTCGCTGCACAAGCTGGTGATCCTCGCCGCGATGGCCTTCGGCAAGATCCTCGATCCGAAGGCCGTGCACGTGGAAGGCATCCGCAGCGTGAGTGGCGTCGACATCGCCTACGCGCGCGACTTCGGCTACACGATCAAGCTTCTCGCCGTTGCGCGCGACACGCCGGGCGGCGTCGAAGCGCGCGTGCATCCGGCGATGGTTCCCGACAATCACCTGCTCGCAAAAGTCTCCGGCCCCTTCAATGCCGTATGCCTGCGCGGTCACGCGCTCGGCACGTCCATCTATTACGGCCGCGGCGCCGGCATGATGCCGACGGCGACTGCCGTGGTGGCCGACGTGATCGATGCCGGCCGCGCGCTACTTGCCGGCCGCGCGCCGCTTGTGCCTCCGTACGGCCAGCCGGCGGCGAAGCTCGCGAAGGCCCGCGTAGTCGCGATGGGCGGCACCGAGCACGAGCACTACATCCGCTTTCAGCTCAGCGACAAGCCCGGCGCGCTGGCCAGGATCACGTCCATTCTCGCCAAGGCCGGCATCAGCATCGCGACCGTCGCCCAGCACGAGAAGCCGAGCAAAGGTGCGGTGCCGGTCGTGATGCGCACGCATCGCACCAAGGAAGCCGGTCTCTCGCGCGCACTCGCCGGCATTGCGAAACTCGCCGAGGTGCGCGCAAAACCGGTCGTGATCCGTGTCGAGGAAACCCTCGGCGAGGAAGGCGGGTGAGCGCGCCGGCTTGCCAAGGCGAGCGCGGACGGGAACAGGGCATGCACGGCGGCTCCGCAACCGATCCGCAGCCGGCGGACTGGCCGCGGACGACGGCCCGTGCGAGCCGCGACGGACACGCCGGCGACCGATCGGCAGCAGCAACGAGCATGGAGATGACGTGGAATCCGCGAAAGCGCCCAAACGAGCAACGACCGACGAGCGGCGGAGAACGGCGACGATGAGCTGGCCCGGACTGATCGACTACTACCGCGACCGCCTGCCCGTCGGCGATCTCGAGCCGGTGACTCTCCACGAGGGCAACACGCCGCTCATCGAGGTGCCGCGGCTGGCCGACCGCCTCGGTCTCGCCGCCCGCGTCTACGTGAAGTACGAGGGCCTCAACCCCACTTGCTCGTTCAAGGACAGGGGCATGACGATGGCCATCACGATGGCGGTGGCCGAAGGGGCTACCGCCGTCATTTGCGCGTCCACCGGCAACACCTCGGCGTCGGCCGCTGCCTACGCGGCCCGCGCCGGGCTCGACTGTTTCGTCATCATTCCGGACGGCAACATCGCGATGGGAAAGCTCAGCCAAGCGGTGATCCATGGGGCGAAAGTCCTCGCCATCCAAGGGAATTTTGACGACGCGTACCGCATGGTCACAGGCGTGGCCGAGCGCCGCCGCGTAACCGTCGTGAACTCGATCAACCCGCACCGCCTGCAGGGCCAGAAGACCGCCGCGTTCGAGATCTGCGATACGCTCGGCCGCGCGCCCGACTACCACGTGCTGCCGGTCGGCAACGCCGGCAACATCACGGCCTACTGGATGGGCTACAGCGAGTACTTCCGCGACGGCGTCGTCGGCAACAGGCCGAAGATGATGGGCTTCCAGGCCGCCGGCTCCGCGCCCATCGTTCTCGGCCACCCGGTGGAGGCACCGGAGACCATCGCCACCGCCATCCGCATCGGCAATCCGGTCAGCTGGAAGAAGGCCGAGGCGGCCCGCGACGAGTCGGGCGGCGCCATCGACATGGTCACCGACGACGAGATCATGGAGGCTTACAAGCTGCTTGCCTCGAGCGAAGGCGTCTTCGCCGAGCCCGCTTCCGCAGCTTCCGTCGCGGGGCTGAAGAAGCTGGCCGCGGCCGGACGAATCGAGGCGGGAGCCGTGGTTGTCTGCACCCTTACGGGTCACGGTCTCAAGGATCCTCACAATGCGATCAAGTCGTGCCCCGAGCCGCTTCGCGTGCCCGCCGACCTCGACCGCGTTCTCGAAGCGATGGGAATCTGACGATGGAAAGAAACCTCGCTCTTGAGCTCGTGCGCGTGACCGAAGCCGCGGCGCTCGCGGCGGCGCGAGAGAACGGGCGTGGCGACGAGATGGGCCCGGAGCGCAGCGCGGCCGGCGCCATCCACCACGCGTTCTCGTCGATCGGGGCGTTCCACGGCGAGATTGTCCTCGGCGATTCGGAGCAGGCCGCGGGAGACCCGCTCGCCACCGGATCCCACCTTGGCTGCGATGGCGTGGAGGTGGACGTGGCCGTCGACCCTCTCGAGGGCGGCGTGAGCTGCGCGCTCGGCGGTCCCAACGCGATGTCGATCATGGCGCTGGCCGATCCGGGCAGCATCCTGCGCTGCCCCGACGGCGCGTACATGGACAAGATCGCCACCGGGCCGGACGGCGTCGGTGTGGTCGACCTCGACCGCTCGCCGGCCGAGAACTTGAAGCGCCTGGCCGAGGCCCGAAGCTGCTACGTCGAGGACCTCACCGTTGTGATCCTCGACCGGCCCCGCCACGACACGCTGATCGAACAGGTGCGCGAAGCCGGTGCGCGGGTGCGACTTATCCCGCACGGCGATGTGGCCGCGGCGATGGCCACGGCCAAGGAAGGCGCGGGCGTGGACATGCTGCTCGGAGCCGGGGGCGCCACCCAGGGCATCCTCAGCGCGGCCGCCCTGAAGGGCCTCGGCGGCTTCATGCAGTGCCGCTTCACACCGCGAAGTGCGGCCGAGAGGGACGAGCTCTACCGCCTCGGAATTACGGACGCGACTCTCAAGCTCGGCCTCGACGACATGGTGCGCGGCAACGTGCTGCTGGCCGCCACCGGCGTCACCGACGGCGCGTTCCTCAAGGGCGTCAAGTTCTTCAAGGGCGGCGCGATCAGCCATTCGGTGGTGATGCGCTCGCAGTCCGCGACGGTCCGATACCTCGAGACGATTCACAAGTTCGACTACAAGCCGAGCTACTGACAGACACGTTCGCCCTGCAAAACCCTCCCGGCTATGCTCCGCCGTCCTTTCCGGCGCCCGGGGCGCAAGGACCCGGCGCCTGGCCGACGGTGCGCTGCAGGGAGAGGAGACAGACATGCGCGATTCCAATGCGGCACGAAACGTGGAGCCGCGGCAGGTGCGGCCGAGGCATGCGACCATCTCCGGCATGGAGATCGCCGAGTGCTACCGCGAGGGCGACGCGGCCGGCGTCGTCGGCGAGCCGGGCAAGTACCCGTTCACGCGCGGCGTCTACCCCACCATGTACCGCACGCGGCCCTGGACGATGCGCCAGTTCGCGGGCTTCGGCAGCGCGGCCGATACCAACGCGCGCTTCAAATACCTGCTGGCCGCCGGCGGCGGCGGCCTCTCGACCGCCTTCGATATGCCCACGTTGATGGGCTACGACGCCGACCACGCGCGCGCCGAGGGCGAAGTGGGCCGCGAAGGCGTCGCGGTCTCGACCATCGAGGACATGGAGATCCTGTTCGACGGCATCCGCCTCGAGGACGTCACCACGTCGATGACAGTGAACTGCTCGGCGTCCGTGCTGCTCGCGATGTACCTCGTCGTCGGCGAGCGCCAGGGCGCGAGCTGGAAGAAGCTCGGCGGCACCATCCAGAACGATATGTTCAAGGAGTTCATCGCGCAGAAGGAATGGATCTCGCCTCCCGAGCCCTCCTTGCGGATTGTCACCGACATGGTCGAGTTCTGCATGAAGGAAGTGCCCAGGTGGCACCCCGTCTCGATCAGCGGCTACCACATCCGCGAAGCCGGCTCGACGGCCGTGCAGGAGCTTGCGTTCACGCTGGCCGACGGCATCGGTTACGTGCAGGCGGCGGTGGATCGCGGGCTCGACCCCGACGAATTCGGACCGCGCCTCTCGTTCTTCTTCAACGTGCACAACGACTTCCTGGAGGAGATTGCGAAGATCCGCGCGGCGCGCCGGCTGTGGGCGCGCATCATGCGTGAACGCTTCGGCGCGAAGACCGACAAGGCCTGCCTGATGCGCACGCATGCGCAGACCTCCGGCGTGTCGCTTACCGCGCAGCAGCCGCTCAACAATGTCGTTCGCGTGACCATCCAGGCTCTGGCGGCCACGCTCGCCGGCGTGCAGTCGCTGCACACCAACTCGCTCGACGAAACGCTCGCGCTGCCGTCAGAAGAAGCCGTCACGGTGGCGCTGCGCACGCAGCAGATCCTCGCCGAGGAAAGCGGCATCGTGAACACCGTCGATCCGTTCGGCGGCAGCTTCGCGATGGAGGCGCTGACCGACCGCATGGAGCGCGAGGCCGAGGCCTATATCAAGCGCATCGACGACCTCGGCGGCATCGTGCGCGCGATCGAACTCGGCTACCCGCAGTCGGAGATTGCGGACGCGGCCTACGCGTTCCAGCAGGTGACCGACGAGAACGAGTACATCACCGTCGGCGTCAACGGCTACACGATGGACGCCGGCAAGGCGCTCGAAATCCTCCGGATCGACCGCGGCCTCGAGGCCGAGCAGCGCGAACGCGTGAAGGCGTTCAAGGCGCGCCGCGATCCCAAGAAAGTGGCCGACGGCATCGAGGCCGTTCGGCGCGCGGCCGTCGAGGACCGCAACCTCATGCCGCCCATCATCGAGGCGGTGCGCGACGGCGTCACCGTGGGCGAGATCTCGGACGTGTACCGGGAAGTGTTCGGCATCTACCAGGACCCCGCGACGGTCTGACCAGGTCCGCCCGTCACGGGCGGTTCACGAAATCGAAAACGCAAAGGCAGGGAAGAAAAAGTGTCCGACAAGGTGCTGAGAATTTTGGTGGCGAAACCCGGCCTCGACGGCCATGACCGCGGGGCCAAGATCATCGCGAGGGCGCTGCGCGATGCGGGCTTCGAGGTGATCTACACCGGCCTGCACCAGACTCCGGAGATGATCGCGGAGACGGCCGTGCAGGAGGACGTCGACTGCGTCGGCCTCTCCATTCTTTCCGGTGCGCACATGACATTGTTCCCACGCATTCTTAGCTTAATGAAGGACAAGGGAGTCGGTGACATCCCGGTCTTCGGCGGCGGCATCGTGCCGGACGAGGACATCACCGAGCTCAAGTCGCTTGGGGTGAAGGAGATCTTCACGCCGGGCGCCAGCACGAAGGACATCGTCGACTGGATTCGCGGCAACATCGACGCGCGAGCCTGAATCGTCTGATCACGAACGCGCCGAGCGCGACGCGTTCGATGGACGTCGGCGGCATCCCGGCAAGGGAACCGCACGGCACGACACCGGGACGACCCGGCCAAACGGAGGACCCAAGTCTTGAGCAACGCAGTCATCGTCAGCGCAACCCGCACCGCGATCGGTAGTTTCAACGGCGCCTTCGCCGACAAGCCGGCACCGGAACTCGGTGGGTTGGCCGTGGCCGAGGCGATTCGTCGCGCCGGCATCGATCCCGCCTCCGTCGACGAAGTGATCCTCGGCAACGTGCTCGCCGCGAACCTCGGCCTCAACCCGGCGCGTGTGGCCGCCATGAAGGGCGGGGTGCCCAAGGAAGTGCCGAGTTTCGGCGTCAACAAGGCCTGCGGCTCCGGCCTCAAGGCCGTCGCGCTGGCCGCCCAATCCATCCTGACCGGCGATGCCGAGTGCGTCGTTGCCGGCGGTTTCGAGAACATGACGCTGGCGCCCTACCTGCTCGCCAAGGCGCGCAACGGTTACCGCATGGGCCACGAGCAGATCATCGATTCGATGATCGCCGACGGCCTCTCGTGCCCGCTCACGTTCACGCACATGGGCATCACGGCCGAGAACATCGCGGCCAAGTACGGCATCTCGCGCGAAGCGCAGGACGAATTCTCCGCGGGCAGCCAGCAGCGCGCCGCCGCGGCGCAGGCCGCAGGAGCGTTCGACGAAGAGATCTTCGCGGTCGAGATCGCGCAGAAGAAGGGCGACCCGATTCGCGTGACCAAGGACGAGTACGTTCGCGGCACCACCACCACCGAGTCGCTCGCCAAGTTGCGCCCGGCCTTCAAGAAGGACGGCACCGTGACGGCCGGCAATGCGTCGGGAATCAACGACGGCGCCGCTGCCCTCGTGATCATGTCGGAGGCGCGCGCGAAGGCGGAGAATCTGACGCCGATCGCGATCATTCGCGGCGCGGCGGCTGCGGGCGTGGATCCGGCGATCATGGGCATGGGCCCGTGGCCAGCGTCCGAGAAGCTGCTGAAGAAGCTCGGCATCAAGAAGGAAGACATCGGCCTGTGGGAGCTTAACGAGGCTTTCGCGGCCCAGTCGCTCGGCGTGCTGTCGGAACTCAAGATCGACGCGGCGCGCGTGAACGTGAACGGCGGTGCGGTGGCCATCGGTCACCCCATCGGCGCCAGCGGCGCACGCGTGCTCGTCACGCTGCTGCACGCGATGAAGGCCCGCAACGTCAGCCTCGGCCTCGCGTCGCTGTGCATCGGCGGCGGGCAGGGCATCTCGCTGGTCGTCGAGCGGGTCTGATCTGAAATCGGAGAATGGCACCGATTCCCCTCGACGGGAATCGGTGCCAGCCCGTTCAGTTCCCGCGCCGATCTGCCGGCAGGTCCACCGCCGTCGCTGCGCGGTAGTCGGCGCCGGCGCGGAAATAATCGTGGACCGCGTCCACCTCGAGCACCTCGGCGTCGTAGGTCGCCTGCTCGCGGATCTGCAGCGCGAGCAGGTCCGAGGCGCCGCGCAGGAAGCGTTCGTCTTCTCCCGCCTGAAGCTCGCGGGCCAGCTCGACGTTGAGCGCCGCCTGGGCGAGCTGGCGGTGAGCCGCGACGAGCGCCGAGTGCGCATCCCTCACCTCGACCCGGATGCGGTCGCGCGCAAAACGCTGCTCGTTCGAGGTCTGCGCGATCTGTCCCTCGATTTCCGCCAGGCGCCCCTTCGCTTCGCGCCGCTGCAGCGGGATGCGAAGCTCGATGCCTCCCTGCAACTCGAACTCGTCCTTGTCGAAGTAGCGGTCGTCGCCGACGTCGCGGCTGGCGGTGACGCCGAGGTCCAGGCTCGGCAGCATCTGGTTTCGCGCCAGCCTGCGGTCGACCTCGAGCTTCTCCACCGCGACCCGAAAGCGGGCGATCTCCGGCCTGCGCTCGAACGCCACGGCGAGTTCGGTATCTACTCGGTCCGCAGCGGGTGCTTCGATGGCCGGGAATTTCCCGGGATGGCGTTCGCGCCCGGCCACGACCGGCTCGTCGTCGCGATCGCGAAGGAACAGCGACAGCGCGAGCGCGGCAGCCTCGAAGCGGCGCCGGGCCTGAACCACGGCGATTTCCCGCGACACGACGAGGCGCCGGTTGTCGGTCAGCACGATCGGCGCGAGCAGGCCGGAGCGGGCCTGTTCCTCCAGTGCCGCCGTGCGCTGCTCGGCCACCTTCCTCAGCTTCTCGGCGATGCGCAGCCGCTCGCCGGCCGCGAGCCACCCGTAATAGGCGACCGTCGCCGCGCGCGTGAAGTCGAGTTGCTGGCGCTGGATGAAGGGGTCGGCCGCCTCCTGGTCGAGCTTCGCCTTCAGCAGCTGGGCCCGCCGGCGGTCGATCGAACCGTCGCGCAGCAGCGGCACGCGCAGGCCCAACCGCGGCTCGCCGCCGGCCTGGGTTCGCGTGGAGTCGTAGTCGGGGAGCGTGTCGCCGCGTGTCAGCCTGTACCCTCCGAAGATGGTCGCGCCCCACAGCCCCGTGAACTGCTCGAAGCCGGTGTCGAGGGTCCCGCTCTCGTAGTAGCCGGCGGGCGTCCCGAATACGCGCGCGAAGAAATTGAAGTCGAAGGCGCCCTCGGCGCTTCGCAGCCGGCCGGCCGCGATGTCGCGCTCGATCAGCGCGGCGAGCAGCGGCGGGTACTGGCCGCGCACAGAGGACACCACTTCGGGTAGAAGCAGGGGCCCTGCGGCGGGCGTAGCCGCCGCGGCGGCATCGCCGGGGAGAAGGA
>JBHEOD010000069.1:0-9961 GCA_046261745.1 Binatia bacterium | reverse complement strand
CATTGCCATCGTCACTTCACGGCGCCCTTCGCGGCGAGCGCGCCGTCCTCGAGAGCCGGCGGGAAGCCGTTCAGCTGGCGCCAGAATTCGAACCACAGCGGCACCCGTTGCAGCAGCACCCAGCCGTTGGCCCGCACTCCCTGGCGCACCCAGCGCGGCCCCGGCCATTCGACGATGCGCTCGTTCGCGGTTCCACGACCGAGCACGTCCGGATTTTCGGCAACGAGGATCCGGAACTTCCCCCTGCCGTCGTCGGTCGGATCAACCAGCACGACCTCGCCGCCGAAGGTGCCGATCGCAAGGCTGGGCCACCCGACGAATTGAATGGCCGGCCAGCCCTCGAACTGCAGGCGAACCCGGCTTCCCGGTCGCGTGACCTTGCCCGCGGCATCGATCTCGCGCGCCTGCAGCAGGGGCATGTCGTTGCCGCTGACCCACATTTCCACCATCCGCGTTCCGGTGTCGGGGACCACGCTACACAGCGGCGTCCCCGCGCCAAGGAAGGTGCCCTCGGTGGCGAGTACGCGCTGCACGATGCCGTCGCGCGGCGCGGTCACACCTTGCATGCCTGTCTGGTTCACCTGGATGTCGAGGGTGACGAGCGCCTGTTCTGCCGCCGCGAGATCGGCGCCGGCGGAGTCGCGCTGAGCTTCGGCGACGCCGAGCGAGGAACGCACGTCTACCGACGCGCGCTCGAGTTCGGCTTGGGCACGACCGAGATCGGCTGTCGTTCGGTCGCGCTCCAGGGTGGCCAATTCGAAGTCGCGCTGAGACGCCAGCCCGCGACGGCTGCTGTAGAGCCCCTTCACGCGCTCGAACTGCAACGCTGCCGTGCGGGCGGCGTAGGAGGCCGCGTCGAGGCGCGCCTGCGCGGCCTCGACCGCCAGTGGAAGCGCCTTGCGTAGTTCGGTCACCGTCGCGTCGAGGGATTCGACGCGTCGCCTCGCGGCATCCCGGCGGGCACGAGCCGCTTCGCGCTGCAGGCCCAGGTTGGCAAGCAGGTCGGGATCGTTGTCGAGAAGTTCGAAGAGCAGTTCGCCCTGCTTGACGACCTGGCCCTCGAAGACGTGCGACCTGTGCACGCGACCGGCCAGCGGCGCCTCCACCGTGAGGTTTCGTTCGAGGGGATTGTAGGCGACGACGCGTCCGGCTCCTCGCACGAATTGCTGCCATGGGAGGAAAACGACACATGCAAGGAACGCGATGAACACGACCACCAGGAGACGACTGAACCGCCGCATGCGCCGCGACGAGCGCACCAACTCGAGAACCGGCAGCCGCGCGTGCTGGTCGAGAAGTGGCATGGGGCTCGCGACTTCGTGATCACGGCCGGGACCTTGGAAAGTCTCGGTCATGCGATCGCTCCCGGACGGGGGCCGCGCGCCCATTCGCCGATGCGCACGACCTCGTCGCAGCGCCCCACCAGGTCCGGGTCGCGAGTCACGAGGACAAGGGTCCACGGATTGTCGCTGCCGAAGAGGTAAGCCTCGAGTTCAGTCACGGCCTGGATGTCGAGTCCCTCGAGGAGTTCGTCGAGCATCAGCAGGCGAGGGCGGACGACAGTCGCCCGCGCGAGCATCAACCTCGCGCGCTGCGTGCTCGATAGCGGCCGGCCGCCTGCCCGCAGGCGTGTGTGGAGCCCGCCGGGAAGGCGCAGGACCTCGTCGATCAGTCCGACGCACTCGAGGGCGCGACGCACTTCATCCAGGGTGAGGTCGTCGCGGCCGAAGCGCACATTGTCGGCGATCGTCCCGTCGACGATCTCGGAGCCGCGCACCAGAGCCACCTGTTCCCGCAGATGGAAGAGGTCCCAGTGCCGCACGTCGATTCCGTCGACGAGAACCATCCCCTTTTGCGGATCTCGCAGGCCGTAAACGAGGTTGAGCAGCGTGCTGGCGCCATAGCCGGCGGGGCAGACGACGGCGACGCGTGAGCCGGGGCGCAGGGTTAGAGAAAGGTCGGAGAACAGCGGACTCGCAGGGTCGTAGCCGAAGGTGACGCGGCGCAGTTCCAGCGCGGCCGGTCCGGACCGGCCGACAGGCCTCTCGCCGTGGTCACGCTCGATCGGAAGGTCGACGAGGTGCCCGAGCTTGTCGATCGAGGCCATCGCGTCGTACCAGCTCTCCAACTGCTTATCGAACTTCGCGACCGACGAGACGATGGCTCCCACGATCAACTCGCTGGCGACGAGTTGACCGAGCGTGAGTTCGCCGCGCAGCACGAGGTAGCCGCCGATGGTCAGCAGGGCCGAACTGGCGACGGCCTGCAGCGCGAGAAGGCCGGTGACCTGGCGAAGCAGCACCCGGTAATGGGCGCGGCGCGCGTCGAGGTAGTCGCGCCCGAGCTCATCGGCCCTGTGCAGCGCCAGGTCGCCTGCCCCGCGACTGCGGAAGGCCAGCGGAAACAGCGCGATCTGCTCGAGCCAGGCCGCGACGGCGTGCTTCGCCTTCGACTCCCGGATGCTGGTGGCGACAGCGCCCCGCCCCATGCCAACCACGACGATGGCGAGCGTCGCGACCAGTATGACGTCATACGCCAGCAGGAACGGATGGTAGAAGCCGAGGACGATCAGGCCGATCAGCGCGCTGAGCGTCACGTTGATGCCCTCGAGCATGAGCAGCGAACTGCTCTTCTGGACGGTGATCACCTCGAAGAAGCGGTTCACCAGTTCCGGGCCACCGGATTCCGCGAGCGCAGCGGACTCGACGCGAGGAAGCCGGTAGGCCATGTCTGCCGTGACCCGCAGGAACAGCCGGCGCTGGATCACCTCCATCACATAATGCTGGGCGGCGCGCAGGGCGGCGAGCAGGGCGAGGAACATGAACAGCACGAAGGACAGCACCAGCAGGGCCTGCAGGTAGACCTGTTCCTGGCCGCCGAACGCGATGTTGTTGACCACCGCGTCGACGGTGAGGGGAGTGGCCAGCAGCAGCAGGCCGTTGACGACGGAGAAGACGAAAACGACGGCGATGTCGGCGCGCTCCGGACGCAGCAGGGCGTGGAAGCGTCGCCAGGGGGATGGCCCGGCGTGCATGTGCCCGTCAGCGGTACTTTGACTCACGAACGACCTTCGCGTCGACGACCCACGTCACGATCGCATAGTCGGCGAACCACCGCTGCGCCAACTGCGCAAGGAGGGCATCGGCGGTCTCCGGAGCGACCAAGGTTTCCACGCGCACGTTGTCTCCCGGGATTTCCCCGGTCCGTCGTCCTCGAGATCCCTCTCCGCTGGCATCGACGAGCGTGTACCCGCTGACGCCCGTCTCTTTCAGCAGGGCGACGATCGACGGCGCGAGCACCGTCTCCGCCACGATGGTGACAAGGCTGACGGTGGCCGTGCCGCTCATGAACCACCTCCCAAGCGCTGGGCGACCTGATTGTACACCGGAATACCAACGGCGATGTTGAATGGAAACGTGATCGCGAGCGCCGCAGTAAGCGAATAGGTTGGATTGGCTGTCGGTAGCGACAGGCGAACGGCCGGAGGCGCGGCGATGTAGGAAGCGCTCGCAGCCATCGCGGCGAGCACGGTGGCGCCTCCCGGCGACAGTCCGACCGCCACACCCACGGCGGCCGCAGCCGCGCCGCTCACCAAGGGAAAGACCATGCCGAAGGCGAGAAGGAAGGGACCTACTCGACGCAGGTCACCGAGACGTTCGGCGGTGACGACGCCCATCTCCAGCAGGAAAAGCACCAGGGCGCCGCGAAAGCCACTTTCAAAGAACGGAGAGACGGAGTTCCAGCCGGCGTCGCCGGCAATTGCCCCAACCACAAGTCCGCCGAGCAGCAGCACCATGCTCCTGCCGACGAGGATCTCGCGCAGGGCCGCGGAGAGGGGCCTCGCTCCCTCGGACCGCATCACGCCGATCACGAGGGCGACTGCGATGCCGGGACTTTCCAGGAGGGTGAGCAGGGTCGGCATGTACCCTTCGACAGCGATTCCCGCCGTCGCGCAGAAGCTTTGCGCGGCGAGGAACGTAACAGCGGACACCGACCCATAGTGCGCCGCGATACCTGCAGCGTCCGCTACAGCAAAACCGCCGAGACCGCGCAGCACGACGTAGGCGCACACCGGGGTCAGACAACCGAGCGCGAGCGTGGCCAGCGCCGGAGCCATGAGTTCGTCGAGGGGCGCCCGTCCGAGTTCGTGGCCGCCCTTCAGGCCGATGGCGAACAGCAGGTAAATGGACAGGGCCGTGTACGCGTCGCGGGGCAGGCGCAGGTCGCTTCCGAGCAGGCGCGCGGCGACCCCCAGCACGAAGGCCAGAACGACAGGGGACGAGAGGTTGGAGACGAAGAGGTCGGTCATGGTCGCGCCTGGGCTTAGGGCCCTTGTTCAGCGACCGTTGCGAGGCGCTCCTCCGGCGCGAGCGCTGCGATCAGCCTTCGTTCGAGCGGCGGCAGGTCTCGCGCGGAGGCAACGTGGATCGTCACATGTCCGAGCTTGCGGCCCGGCGCCGACGACTTCCCGTAGAGGTGCAACGACGCTCCGCGCACGCCCAGGATCCGCTCGGGCGTGGGGAGCGCGCTCAGGATGTTGTACAGCATCGAGTAGCCCGTCGCCCGGGTCGCTCCGAGCGGGAGGCCGGTGATCGCGCGCAGGTGGTTCTCGAACTGGCTCGTCGCGGCGCCTTCGATCGTCCAGTGCCCCGAGTTGTGGACGCGCGGAGCGATCTCGTTCAGCTTCAGTTGGTCCCCGCAGACGAAGAACTCGACGGTGATCACGCCGACGTAACCAAGCGTCTCGAGGATCGCGCGGGTGACCTCGCGCGCCCTGCGTCGCTGCCCGGCGCCGACGTTCGGCGCTGGTGCGATCGAGCGCCGCAGCACGCCGCCCGCGTGGAGGTTCTCGACCAGCGGATAGAACGCGATCGAACCGTCGAGGGCCCGGACGGCGACTTGGGAAACCTCGCGATCGAACGACTCGAAGGACTCGAGGATGCAGTCCGCGCCGCCGACCGCAGACCACGCGTGCGCAAGGTCGCCGGCGCTTCGCACGACCGCCTGGCCCCGCCCGTCGTAGCCGCCCCGTCGCCGCTTGAGAATCGCGGGCGCACCGACAAGGTCGAGCGCCCGCCCCAACTGGTCTTCGACGTCGACGCGCACGAAGCGCGTCGTCTCAATCCCGAGCATGCGCGCGAGTTCTTTCTCCGCGAGTCGGTCCTGGGTTGCGGCGAGCGCTTCGGGCGACGGGCGCATCGGGACGCGTGCCGCCACCTGCTTCGCGGCGGACACGGGCACGCTCTCGAACTCGACGGTTGCCACGTCGAGTCCGTCACAGAAGGCCGCGAGAGCGCTGGTGTCTTCCCAATCGGCTTGCACGTGCTCGGCGAGGGCCGAGGCCGAAACGTCGGCGGCCGGGTCGAAGACTCGAAGGCGCATGCCGAGCGGCAGCCCCGCGATGGCGAGCATGCGCGCCAACTGGCCGCCGCCGAGCACGCCCACGGTCGTCACGGAAGGGCCTCGGGAAGGCGCTCGGCGAGCACGGCGTTCGTGCGCGCGCGGCGCCATTCCTCGATGCGCGACAGCAGGGCTTCATCGCGGGCGGCGAGGAACTGGGCCGCGAGCAGCGCGGCGTTGACGGCGCCGGCGCGGCCGATGGCCAGCGTGCCGACGGGAACTCCGGCAGGCATCTGCACGATCGACAGCAGGGAGTCGACGCCGCGGAGCACTGAGGATTCCACCGGGACCCCCAGTACCGGCAGCGTCGTCATCGAGGCGAGCATACCGGGTAGGTGAGCGGCGCCGCCGGCCCCGGCGATGAGCACCTCGAGGCCCCTCTCGCGGGCAGTCTTCGCGTACTCGAAAAGAAGGTCCGGCGTGCGGTGAGCCGACACGATCCGGTTTTCGTAAGGGACATTCAGGGAGTCGAGCATGGTCGCTGCGTGCCGCATGGTTTCCCAGTCGGAGGAGGAACCCATCACGATCGCGACGACCGGCTGTTCGCTTGTTTTCATCGCAAGGATCCTCGTTCGTTGGCCGCGCTCATTGGGCGGCGTTCCTTCCCGCGTCCACGGGAATCGTGCATCCGGTCATTCCGGCGGCAGCGTCGCTGACGAGGAAGGCGGCTGCCGCGCCCACCTCGTCGATCGTGACCAGCCGGCCGAGAAGCGAGTTGGCAATCGCGTCGCCGGCCAGTCCAGCGAAGTCCGGAAGACCGGCTGCCGCGCGCGTTGCGATCGGCCCGGGTGAAAGCGCGACGACGCGAACGCCCGACGGGCCCATTTCGCGCGCCAGGTAGCGCACCGTGGACTGCAGCGCGGCCTTCACCGGTCCCATCAGCCCGTAGCTCGGGACGGTGCGGTCGGCGCCGGCGAAGCTCATCGTCACGATGGCGCCGCCTTCGGTCATCAGCGGCTCGGCGTGCTTCGCCATCTCGATCAGCGAGTAGCAGGACACCCGCATCGCGGTCGCGAATCCTTCCGGGGTGCAGTCAAGTACGCGGCCGCGAAGGTCGGCTGCGGGTGCGAATGCGATGGAGTGCACGAGAAAGTCGAGGCGGCCCCAGCGCTCGCGCACGGCTTCGAAAACCTCCGCGACGGCGCCCGGCTGTTCCACGTCGAGCGGCATGCGAAGCGGGGCGCCGAGGATATCGGCGAGGGGCTCAACGTGGGCGCGGGCGCGGTCGTTGAGCCAGGTCACAGCGAGCTCGGCGCCGGCCGCTTTTGCGGCCTTGGCGCAGCCGAATGCGATGCTGTCGGAATTGGCGATCCCGACGACCAGTCCTTTCTTTCCGTTGAGGTCGAACACGCTGCTTTCTGGCGTGGCTCGGACTCGCCACGGGCCGAGCAAGTACGCCTTATGATACCGGAAGTCAAGTTCGTGTTTTTAATTTCCCGAAATCTGTTACCATCCTGCTCCATGGCCACCCGCGCCCCGTCACCGAGAACCCGGATCTCCGCCGGCGCCAAGTCGGCTCGTCCGGACAACGCCGCGTCCTCCTTCCCGTGGACCTTCCTGACCAACCACGCCCACGTCCTGATCCACATCGCGGAGGAGCCGGCCGCGCGCATGCGCGACATTGCCGACCGCGTGGGCATCACGGAGAGGGCCGTTCAGCGCATCGTTCGCGAACTGGAGGACGCGGGCTACATCGAGCGGCTCAAGGAAGGGCGACGCAACCACTACCGCGTGACCGCGTCGCAGCCCTTGCGCCATCCGATCGAGAGGCACGTGAAGACCAGTGCCCTTCTCGCTCTCGTGCTCGGGAAACCGACCCGCTGACGGATCCGCCCCCCCGGCCTCGTTCGAATGATGACGGGCGCGGGAATTGCGCGCCCGCCACCCGTCAGACGGTATGCACGAACGCGTCGAAGCTCGGCCCCACCAGCGGAGCCATCATCTCGGCGGTCGTCTTGCGGCGGCGTTCGTCGCGTTCCTCGTCGCTCTCGAGGACGACGGTTTCATCGGGCTTGATGATGAGGATGGGCTGGGCCTTGAGGACGACATGGCCGTCGTGGCCTTCCATCAGGTTGCGCACTACCCGGCCCGAGAACGGTGCCCTGATCGTGTTGAGCATCTTCATCACCTCGATGATGAACAGGGGCTGACCCACCTCGAAGCGATCGCCTTCGCGGATGAAGGGATCGGCATCCGGCGCTTCGCGGGCGTAGTACTGTCCGCCAGTGGGCGCGACGATCTGGTCGGACGCGGCCTTGGGCGGCGGCGCCAGTGCCTTGGTCAGTTCCTTTGCCTGGGCGGGATCGCGGAAGCGTTCGGGAACGACCGGACGCAACTCTTCGTCGATGCCGATGCGCGAGAATTCCGCGGCGGCGGCGATGCGCGCGGGCAGCAGCAGAAGCTCCATGCCGACGAGGAACCCGCGATGGGCGTTGCGACAGCGCTGCCAGAGCGCGGCGTCGTCGGCGGCGACGCGTGAATCGATGTCGCCCTCGAGACAGCGACGAAGCGCCGACCACTCGCGCGTGCCGAGCCTGGCGGCCACCGTCTCGTAGAACGTGCGGCAGTGGCCGAGAAGATCCTGATCGTGATCCCAGATGCGCTCGAACGGAGTTTTCTCCGCGGTCGGATCCAGGCCCAGGTAGCGATAGGTGGCGTCGAGGAAGGCGGCCGGGTCGACGGCCAGCCGAAGTTCGTCGTCCCTGGTCCACAACCGTCCGTCGTGCTGCCCGACGAAGCCTGCCAGCAGGTGCGGATCGTTCAGCAGTGCGGCCAGGGGGCGGACGAGCAAGGTCGTCTTCTTGTCCAAAGCCTTGCGAGCTTCGGCGTCCGTGTAGCCGGCCACCAATCGCTTCCAGGCAACGTCCGGATCGATGTCGTCGGCGGTCTTCGCCAGTGCGCCGACGCCGGCCAGATAGTGACCCATGAAGGCGGTGGTAGGCTGGAACATCGGGTCCTTGCCGAGAATCCAGCCGATCAGACCGTAGTGCACGTCAAGGTTGGTCTCGACGTTGCGACCGCCGAGATCGGTGTGGCGCAGGATGTCGGCCAGGCGTTCGAGATTGTGCCGGCGGTTGTCGCCGTCGGTCAGCACGAGCGCGATATTGGAATCGTAGGCTCCGGCCAGCGCGTACTCGAGAAAAAGCCCGGTGTCGCGATTGACGACGCCGATGCCCTGGTCGTCGCGGATTTCGCCCGCGACGGGCGGCGACCACCAGCGCAGCAAGCCTCCGGCATGCGGCTGGAGGGCGCGGTTGGTGGCGTTGATGCGGGCTTCGATGCCGGAGGTGTGACGCTCGATGCGCCGGGGCTTGGGCACCTTGCTTCCGTGCGCGGCTACCAAGGCCATGGCCTCGATCAGGGAATCGACGACGAAGCAGTCTTCGCCGTCGTCGGGGTTGGTGAACTCGAGCGAGTAGGCGAGTTCCGTGACCCGGTGCTCCACCTGAATGCGAGTGTTCATCTCCATGAACCAGTGCTGGCCTTCGTCGACGATGCACTCGTAGGTGGAGACGCTGTCCAGCCCGATGGCGCCGCCGAAGGATTCGGCGTCGGCTTCCATGCGCGCCAGGGTGCCGGCTTCGCGTTCGAGGATCGCACGGCGTTTTCCTTCCGAGGCGGCGATCTCGGTAGTCAGCAGTTCCTGCGTAAGCGAGAACTCGAGCAGCTTCTGTTCGTGCATCTGCAGGGAGCAGTCGCGACCGCCCAGGGCGATGCACCACTGGCCGTTGCCGAGCAGCTGGATCTCGTTGTGGCGCGAAATCTCGATGTTCAGCTCGAGAAGGAAGTTGCGGTTGGAGCCCGGTGCCATGGCCTTGGACTCGCCGAGAACCTCCTTGACCGCCCCCGCAATGTCGCCGGGTTTGGTGACGATGCGCTGCCCCTTGCCGCCGCCGCCCCCGATGTGTTTGAAGCGGATGCGGCGCCCCGGATTCTGCTGCCACATCTCGGCCGCGATTGTACTCGCCTCTTCTTGAAGCTCCGCGACCGTGACGAGCTCGACCCGTTGGCGATAGCCCGCCTGCAGCAGGGATTCGGCGGCGTCTTCGTCGGATCCCTTGCCGTCGTCCTTCCAGGCGAGTTTTGCAGCCTTGGCCGCCTTGGCGAGCGCGGCACGGGAGCCGGCCTTTCGCAGCAGCGCCCGCGCGGAAATGTCGTCCACCCCGGGAACGACAGAGACGCCAAGCGCGCGCGCGGTCTTCTTCGACTCGTCCTTCGAGCCGGCTCGTCTTGCGACGTCGGCGCAGGGACCCATGAAGGCCACCTTCGATTTCTCGATGGCCTCGATGAATTCGGCGTCTTCGGCCATGAAGCCGTAGCCGGCAAAAATGTGCGTGTACCCGCCCTCTTCGGCGATGCGGATGATCTGCGCGATGCGCTCCTGACGTTCCTCCTGCGTGGCGCCGGTGTAGTCGGGCACGCGGTGCACGCGCTCGGGGAAGCGGAAGTCGCGCAGTTCGGGCGCCAGGCAGTGCGTGTAGGAAATCGAGTCCTTCTCCGACAGGAGGATGCCCCAGGCGCCGAGTCCGGCCTGCTCGAAAACCTCGATGGCCTCCTTGCG
>JBHEOD010000068.1:18784-19247 GCA_046261745.1 Binatia bacterium | reverse complement strand
GCGTGAACACGAGAGAGTCCGCGTTGCCCGCACCCCCGGCTTCGGCGAGCAGGCCGGCCAGCGCCGCGGCGCCGCCCGGCTCGGGACTGCAGCAGGCGGCGATCTCGACACGGTTGCAGGTGCTGACAAGCACGGCTTCCTGAACACCGCGAAGCGCGACCGCGCTGCGCAGGAAGGCAGCGCCGTCCTCGCAGGCTTTCGCGAGATGCTCGCGCACTTCGACGGGCGCCGTGTGATGACTGACGCCGACGACGACAAGTTCGCGCCCGGCACCCTTGACGGGCTCGGAGGCGACTTTCACGTGTTCGCGCCCTCGCCGCGCAGGCGCCCGCCATCCTCACGCAACATCGCAGCGAAGAGGGCACGTTCCCCGTCATGCGGCAGTCGAGGCGCGGCGTACCCGGACGGACGACCACTGCGCTCGTCCCGAGGGGCGTCGGCCGTCACGGCGTTCGCTCGGCCC
>JBHEOD010000068.1:15973-18774 GCA_046261745.1 Binatia bacterium | reverse complement strand
AACGCGGCGATCGTCCAGCTGGCTGCGCGGCGCCCGTGGAGCCCGCCGAGCAGCCTCATCTGGAGCAACGCGGCGTAGAGGCACCACGTCAGCACCGCCAGCACCTCGCGCGGCTCGCCCGTCCAGAAATGGCCCGCAGCCGACATCGACCAGAAGCCGCCCGTCACGATGCCGAGGGTCAGCAACGGAAATCCCCAGAGCAGGAACACGAGGCTGAGCCGGTCGAGCGTCTGGATGGCCGGCAGTCGGTGCACGATGGAGCCGCCGCGGCGCGACTTGAGAAGGTTCTGCTGGAGCAGGAACGCAGCGCTGACCGCGAACGCGAGCGCGAACACCGCGTTGCCGAGAAACGCGAGCGTGACGTGCACGGTCAGCCACGGACTGCGCAGCGCTTCGGGAAACACCACGTCGTCTCCGCGCAACAACACGTCGGCAATTGCCGCCAGGAACGCCAGTGGACTCACGAGCACGCCGACGACGGCAAGGCTCATGCGTGCCTGGAGCGCGAGATAGAGACCCACGAGCAGCCACGCAAAGAATGAGAACCCGCCCGCGAATGTGCCAACCGGCAGCGCGCCGGCTCGCGCCACTTCGAGGGCGAGATCGACGCAATGCAACGCGAACGCGCCGCCCAGCAGCAGGATCGGCGCACGACTCTCGCCGGGAGATTTCCTGCTCGAGAAGCTGCGCGCGTAGGCAATCGACGCTGCGACGTAGCCGAGCGCGGCCGCCAGCAGCATCAGCGTGTGCATGAACCTTCCTCGCCGGCGCGCTCCGCCGCGCCGAACTCAGTTCGAAGGAGCGCGCGCGCCTCCTCGTCACGCCCCTCGCGCAACGCGCCCAGAACTTGCTCGACCGGAGCGGCACGAAGCGTCGCCGCCCGCGCCGCCGTATCGGGAACGGCCTTGCGCAGTTGCTCGCGAAGTTCCCCGAGCATGCGGGCGGCCACGCCGAACTCCTCCCCGATCGTCTCCGCAATCCGGTCGCGCGCTGCGACAGCCAGCACCGGACTCGTGCCGCCGCTCGAAGCCGCCACGCAGAACTCGCCGCGACGCAGCAGCGCGCCCGTCGAGAAATCGCTGTCGCCACCATCGCTGCGGCAGCACAACACACCCGCAGCCGCCGCCGACCGCGCCACCTCCGAATTGACGGCCTCGTCGCCGGTGCACGCAAAGACAAGCACGCACCCGTTGCAGTCCTCCGCCGTGAACCCCCTGGCCTCGACAAGCAGCCGAGCCGTGGATGGCAACGAGTGAGCGGGAGCAGAAGGGGAAGGATCGAGCAGCACGACGCGGGCGCCGGCGGCTGTCAGTGCCGCCGCCTTGGCGCAGCCCACGGGCCCCCCTCCGACGACGAGGCAGCGGCGACCCGAAAGATCGAGGAATACTGGAAAGAGAGGCACGACGACGTCGCCTCTATCACGCCCGGGGCCGGAAACCGAAGGACATCCAACCGCTTAGCCCCCAACACCACCAGAGAAACGTCAGCCGCCCAGCGGGAGAAATCGTCCAGCCGCCCGGAGCCCGAAGCGCATCAACAAAAACGTCCCGCGCGCCCCCGCCCCCGCCCCCGGCACGCGGGTTCGAGAGAGCGCGCTGGCGGAGCGGCCCCGAGGCAGCCTAGAGAGGAACCTTGAGCGTCTTCCCAGCCTGCACGCTCTTCGCATCGCGAATCCCGTTGATCCGCTTGAGCGTATCCACCGAAGTCTTGTACCGCAGCGCAATCGACGAAAGCGTCTGGCCCTTCTGCACCCGATGGCTACGGAACGCCGTCTTCGGCGCCGCTTTCGTCGTCGCTTTCGCAGCAGGCTTCGACGGCGCCTTGGCCGTCACCTTGGCCGCCGGTTTCTTCGCCACTTCCCTCGTCGCCTTCGCCTCGGAAGCCACCGAAACCGCACCGGAGGCCGGAACCTTGAGAGTATCGCCGATCTTCAGGCCCTTGGCCGCGATCTTCGGATTGAGGCGCTTGATCGTGTCGACCGAAGTGTCGTTGTTCTTGGCGATCGTCCAGAGCGTGTCGCCGGAGCGGGCCTTGTACGTGCGTCCCACCGTCGAGCCGCCGACAAGCTGGCTACCGCTCGTGCGAACCTTGAGGACTTGCCCGGCCTGGACCGAACGCGCGTCCTTGATGTCGTTCATGCTCTTCAGGTCGTCCACGGACGTGCGGTACATCGACGCGATCTGCGTGAGCGTCTGGCCGCGGCCCACCTTGTGTTCGGTCGTCAGCACCGCTTCCGGCTCGCCAGGCGCCGCGGCTTTTTCAGAGGTTTTTTCCGCTTCGACTTTGGCGGCTTCGACCGGCAGCGCAGTCTCTGCCGCGGGCACGACGGCCACTTCGACTTTTGGCTCCTCGGGTCTCACGACAGCAGCCGGAACCGCGGCCACCGCCGTGCTTGCCGCGCGCGTCGCGACAGCAGCAGCCGCCGCCGCATCCTTGGCCGCCACGACACCAGCCGTCGTCGTCATCGTCCTGGAGAAAGGCGGACGCGCTGGAGCGGCGGCCACCACAGCCGCCGCACTGGCAGGGCGGTCCGCCGGCACCTTGATCGTCTGCCCGGCCTGCAGCGCGCGTGCGCTGCGCAGGCTGTTCATCCACATCAGTGTCGTTTCGGTCGTACCGTATTTGCGGGCGATCTGGCCGAGGGTCTCGCCCCGCCCAACCTTGTGCTTGCGGTCGGGAGCCGCCTCGAGCGTCGGGGCTTCCTCCGTCCGTTCGGCCTTCGCAACCACCGTCGCGGTAGCCGGGACGCTCTTGTCGACGTGCCCGTAGCGGGACGCAAATTCATTGCGGGTGCCGGCGGG
>JBHEOD010000068.1:8773-15963 GCA_046261745.1 Binatia bacterium | reverse complement strand
GTTCAGGCGGTAGCCGCGCGGGACCTTCACCTTGCCCTTCGACGCGGACGCGCCGAGAGCCGGGTTGAGGTCGTCGAGTTGCGAGACGCTGATGCCGGCCGCGTTGGCAAGGGTCTGAATCGAAGCGCTGGCGCCGAGCACGACCTCGTCGACATTGTACGGCGCAACGGTAATCTGGCCGCAAAGCTTGTCGATGCTGTTCATCGCGTCGACGGCGGCAAGGAACTCCGCGTAATAGTTGCGCGACGCGAACCCGAAGCTCTTGCCCTTGTAGTGGCGGGAGATCACGCCGAAGTGGGTCGTCCCCATCTCCTTGACCGCGCGCGCGATACCGCCCGGCCCGTGGTTGTACGACGTGATCGCGAGCGGCCACGATCCGAGGTTGTCGTAGGTTTTCTTCAGCATGCGTGCCGCAGCATCGGTCGCGCGAGCCGGATCCCGGCGGTCGTCGTAGGTATCGGTGATCGACAGGTAGAAGCGGCCCGTGGCCGGCATGAACTGCCAGATGCCCGACGCACCCGCGTGAGAGTACGCGCCGATCTTGTATCCGGACTCGACCAGCGGAAGGGCCAGGAGTTCCTTCGGCACGCCGTGACTGGCCAGGATACGGCTCATCATCGGCCGGTAGGATTCCGCGCGCGAGGCGGCCTCGCAGAACTTGTCGCCGAGCCCGCGCTGGGAGCGGACCTGCTCGGACAGCTTGGTGGCATAGGACGGCTCGTGGCCGATGCGGGCGATCCCCTTGAGGATGCGGCGTTCTTCCTCGGTACGGGCCTGGCCGCCGGCAATGCGGATCAGCATGGCGGTGATGCGTTCGCCCTCGGCCTTGCGGCGCGCACGGATCGCATCGTCATGCTGGCCGGCCGGCAGTCGCGTGAAGATGTCGTCAATGGACAGGACGGAGTAGACGAGGTCTAAATGCTCGACATCGTGGAAGGCGATCTGCTTGCTCGACCACTTCGTGAATACGTCGCTCCAGAAGGCGACGTTGGGCTCGAGTTCCTTGTAGCGCGGGAAATGCGTGCTGCCGGGAGCCTTGGCGGCCCAAGCCGGCTGGCACACCGGCCCGACCACCACTGCGGCCAGCGCCAACGTGCCGACGATCGACGATATCCAAACCTTGGGCACAGTCCCCCTACGGACCGGAGCCGCTTCCACCCCTTCCACAATCCTCATTCCACACCTCCAGAGCCGCTTGAACGACAAAGGTAGCAAAGCAGGACGGGCGTCGCCATCCGCAAAGCGGCCTTTTCGGCCGTGGATCGCGGTTACGGGGGCTTTGGGCGTCGCTTCCTGTGCAGGGGCGGCGGCGGCACGCGGCATCCTCATGACGCATCACGTCCACGCGCGGCGCGGGGCTCAACGGGCTTCGTCCTTTGGGCTCGATTCGAAAAACGAGCGGGAGGCCGCCGCGACTCCTCTCACGGCCATCTCCGCGCTCCTTGTGCTCACTATGGCGGCAGTCTGCGGCTGCGGCGTGGCTTCTTCTTCGGATCCGGGCCGTCTGCGGGTCGGAATCGAGGCGCCGGCCTCGGCTCTCGATCCGCGCTATGCGAGCGACGCCAACAGCAGCCGCATCGCTGGCCTGGTTCACTGCTCGCTTGCCGAGCCGGACACGCGCGGCGGATGGTCCCCTTCGCTGGCAACCGGCTGGCAACAGCTCGACTCGACGACGTGGCAGGTCGACCTCCGGACGGACGCGCACTTCCACGACGGGACGCGGGTAACGGCCGCCGACATCGTCGCAACCTACCGATCCGTGCTCGATCCGCTTTCCGCGTCGCCGAAACGCGCTGCCCTCCCCTCGGTCATCGGCGTCGAACGCGACGGCGACGCCCGCGTGCGCTTTCGTCTGTCGGAGCCCGACGCCGCGTTTCTCGAAGGAATGACCCTTGGCATTCTGCCGGAGGCGCTGGCGCAGCAGTCAAGAGTCGCAGCCGGCTCGCTCCTCGGATGCGGTCCATACCGGGTGGACGAGGTAAACGACGACCACGTCGTGCTCTCCGCGGTTGCCGGCTGGCATGGAGGCGAGATCACGCTCGCGTCGATCGAGTTCCGCGTCGTTCCCGACACGGTGATGCGCACCCTGCAGCTTCGCAGCGGCGAAATCGACCTCGTGCAGAACGCGCTCGAACCGGATGCCGTGCGCCATCTCGCCGTCAGCGCGACGAACGTGGTGGTGACGATGTCGCCCTACGACGCGCACCAGTACCTCGGCATCAATCATCGGCATGCCGCGCTGTCGGACATCCGGGTGCGTCGCGCGATCGCCCACGCGATCGACCGCAATGCGATCGTTCATCACCTGCTCGCCGACCAGGCCGAGACGGCGAGCGGCCTGCTTCCTCCGCATCACGCGTTTCACGCGGCCATGCCGAGCCGAGGCTTCGATCCCCAGCGCTCGCGGATCCTTCTCGATCGCGCCGGTTACAAGGATCCGGACGGCGACGGGCCGCTGCCGCGACTGCGACTTCGCTACACGACCAGCACCGTCGAGTTGCGCCGCCGGATCGCCGAGGTGGTGGCCGCCAATCTGGCGGAGGTGGGCATAGAGGTCTCGATCGAAAGCTACGAGTGGGGGACGTTCTTCGCCGACATCGGCGGCGGCGATTACGACCTGTACTCACTCGCGTGGATCGGTATTCGCGATCCCGACCTCTACCGCGTCGTATTCCCCTCCGCGATGACGCCGCCGGCCGGCAGCAACCGCGGCTTCTTCGCCAACCGGCGCATGGACCGCCTCACCGAACGCGGCCGCCGGGAAGCCGACCCCGCGCGCCGCCGGGCTCTCTACCGCCGCGTGCAACGGGTCGCCGCCCGCACCCTTCCCTACATTCCACTGTGGTGGCCGAAGAACGTCGTCGCGATGTCTTCACGCCTGAAGAACTTCACTCCACACCCCGCCGGCGACCTCGGCGCCCTTACCAAATCGCGAGTCGCCCGCGTGCCGTAGAAAAACCGGGCTCCATTTTTCACAGACCAAATTCCCACGTGCCCGGCTACACCGACGAGAAAAAGGGGTCTGACCCCCATTTTCTGCTCAGGTTTGCTGTGCGCCGCGGGGGTCGATGAGATCGGCAAGCGTCGCCCCGGCGACGGCGTCGCGCCGGGCCTGGGCGAAGCGCGCGAGCACCTTCGCAACGGCCGGGCGTTCGAGCCTCGCAGTCGAATCCTCGGCGCCGCGCGCGGCGTTGACGACGCGCTCGACCGGAACGCTGCCGGGGGACAGCGACAGGAAGCACTGGCGCTGGTCCTCCCCGCCGAGGTGTACGAGGCCGGCGGCATCCAGTTCGCGGAACACCTCCGCCACCGTCCGCACCGGCATGCCGAGCAGCGACGACAGTCCGGTCAGTGTCGGTGCGTCGCGGCGCGCGTACGCCGCGTCGGCAAGTTCGAGCGCGATGGAAAGGGCCAGCCTTTCGCGTTCCGCCGCTCCGACGAGGGCCGGGGCGTAACGGCGACCGGAGGCTGCCAGGCCCTGGTAGGCCGCAGCGATCTCGGCGCCCGCGAGCACCACGACCCAACTCGTGAGCATCCACAACACCAAAGCCGGCAGCTGCGCCAGCGCCCCGTAGACGGCGTTGTAACCGCGGAGCCCCACCTGGAAGTCTATGTAGAGGCCCTGGGCGAACTGCCAGGTTACACCGGCCGCGATTCCGCCGATCAGCGCGGCACGCTTTTCCACCGGCGCCGACGGCAGCAGGTAGTACAGCGCGGCGAACGCGCCGCACACGAGAACGTACCAGACCGACGCAAACGCCAGTCGCAGCACCAACTCGAAGCCGCCAAAGCTTTCGAGCCATGCCAGCGCGGTGGAACTGCGCACCGCGGTCTCCGAGCTGGCGACCACGGCGAACAACAGCGGAGCGGTCAGCATCAGTACAAGAAAGTCAGCCGCGCGGCGGATGTGGCCCCGGCTTTCCGGGCTTCCCCAGACCGTGTCGAACGCGTCCTCGATCTGCCAGAGCAGCGACAACGAACTTCCGATTGCGAACAGCGCCCCGACGAGCCCGAGGCCGGTGATGCTGATATGGTCCACCCAGGAAACGACCGTGGAGACGGCTTCGGCAGATAGAATGGTGGCGCGCTGCAGCAGCAGGATCTCGAGGCGCTCGCCGGTCCAGCCGAGGCCGCGCACGTACGCGAACGACGCGGCCAGCGCAGGGACCAGCGCCAGCATGCTCGCCAGCGTCAGGGCCGACGCCCGCAACCAGCAGTTGTCGGAGTTGAAGCCCTCCGCGGCCATCCACAGCACGCGACTCACCTGCACGGCGCGTTTTCGCCAGGCCGGGGCATCCTCCTCGGGATCGGTCCACACCGCTTTTTCAAGTTTCTCGAACATCGATGATCTTGCCGCTCCCGGAATATCCGGATGGATCTCCAGGGGGATCCCTCTGACGTTTAAGCCGTCAGCGGACGCGTTTCGCAACCCCCCGCTGCACGGACTGCGCGCGTCAAGGACAGGAGGCACGTGCGCGTCCTGATCCTGCGGCGCCTCGTCGCGCTGGTGCCGACGATGCTCGCCGCCGCCAGCCTCGTGTTCCTGCTACTGCACGTCGTCCCCGGCGATCCGGTCGACGTGATGCTCGGTGAAAGCGCCGCCCCGGCCGCGCGCGAGGAACTGCGCGGCCGTTTGGGACTCGATCGCCCGCTCGCCGTGCAGTACGCCGCCTACCTCGCCGACACCGTTCGCGGCGATCTCGGCGAATCGATCCGCAGCGGAAGGCCGGTGGCCCGCATGGTGGCCGAGCGTCTGCCTGCCACTGCCGCCCTTGCCGTTGCCGCGTGCGTGATCGCCGCCGCGATCGGAATACCGCTCGGCGCGCTTGCCGCTTTCTACCGCGGAAGCCGCGTGGACCGCCTCGCGCTGGCCGTCAGTCTGGGCGCGGTGGCGACTCCTTCGTTCTGGCTCGGGCCGATGCTCGTGCTCCTGTTTTCCGTCCAGCTCGGCCTGCTGCCGGTGGCCGGCGGCGGATCGGCCTCGCACCTCGTGCTGCCGGCGCTGACGCTCGGCGCCGGCATGAGCGGAATCCTCGTGCGCATGACACGTGCCGCGCTGCTCGAGACGCTCTCGGACGACTACGTGCGCACCGCTCGCGCAAAAGGCGCTTCGCCACTGCGGGTGCTTGTGCAGCATGCACTCCCGAATGCCGCCACGCCGCTGCTGTCGGTGCTCGGGCTTCAGCTCGGCGCGGTGCTGGCCGGTTCGGTGGTGACGGAAACCATCTTCGCGTGGCCGGGCCTCGGCCGGCTCGTGATCGAGGCCATCCAGGCGCGCGACTACCCCGTCGTGCAAGGCGCCGTGCTGGTGATCGCCATCACGACCGTGCTCGCCAATCTTGTCGCCGATCTGGCACAGGCCCTCGTCGATCCGCGCATCGTCGATGGCGAGGCCTCGCGGTGAGCACCACGCGCGCTTCGGTTCGCCGCCTGAGAGCACTGGCGGCGGCTCTCGCGTGCGCCGCCGCGCTGGCGATGGCAGCCGGAGCATTCTCACCGGCCGCCGGCACGCGCGTCGAGCTGGCCGAAGGTCTCGCCGGGCCGAGCGCTTCCCATCCCCTCGGCCAGGACAAGCTCGGCCGCGACGTGCTTGCCCGCGTGCTGGCGGGCGCGCGCGTCTCGCTCACCGTCGCGCTCGCAGCCGTCACCGTGTCGGTGACCATCGGAACCGGCGTTGGTGCGCTGGCGGGCTTCGCCGGCGGCATGACCGACCTCGCGCTGATGCGGGTCGTGGACGTGCTGCTCGCGTTCCCAGGCCTGTTGCTGGCCATCGCGATGGCGGGTGCGCTCGGCCCCGGCACCGTCAACGTGATCGTCGCGCTGTCGGTGATCGGCTGGACGGGTTACGCGCGCCTTGTGCGCGGCGAAGTGCGCCGCATCCGCGCGCGCGAGCACGTCGAGGCGGCGGTCGCGCTCGGCGTGCCCACCCGCCTCGTGCTCACGCGGCACATCCTGCCGCTGGTGGCCGCGCCGGTCGCGGTGCAGGCAACCTTCGGAGCCGCCGCGGCTGTCGTCGCGGAGGCGAGCCTGTCGTTCCTCGGCGTCGGTGTGCAGCCGCCTTCGCCGTCGTGGGGCTCGATGCTCGCTGAGGCAAGAAGTTTTGTCGTCGAGGCGCCGCACCTGGTGATCGCGCCTGGAATCGCGATCACGTCCTTTGTGCTGGCGCTGCACCTGCTGGGCGATGCGATGCGCGACGTGCTCGACGTGAAGACGCAGTGACGTTCGGCTTTCGGCGTGTCAGCGCTGGCACGCCGGGCAGTAGAAGCTCGAGCGCTGCCCCACCACCACCGCCTTGATCCCCGCGCCGCAACGCACGCAGGCCTGGCCCTCGCGGTCGTACACACAGTGCCGCCCCTGGTAGCCGCCGCGTCGGCCGATGCCGTCGAGGAAGTCGGAGATCGTCGAGCCGCGGTGCTCGATGGCGTCGGCGATCACCTCGCGCGTGGCATCCACGATCCGCGAGCATTCGTCGATGCTCACCCGCGCCATGCTGCGGCGCGGCCTCACGCCCGCGCGAAACAGGATCTCGTTCACGTAGATATTGCCGAGACCGGCGACCACGCGCTGGTCCATCAGCACGTCCTTGATGGTGCGCCGCGTGCTTCGACGCAGCGCCGAGAAGTAATCGGCGTGGAATGTAGCGCGGTCGAGAGGCTCGGGGCCCATCCCGGCGAGAAGCCGGGAATCCCGGGCGTGGTCCACCACGCAGAGCCCGAAGCGCCGCGGATCGTGAAAGACGAGCGCACCACCTTCGCGAAAGTGCGCGACGACGTGGTCGTGCAGGCCCCCTTCGACGCCCTCCCCTTCGGTGAAGCGCAGCCGCCCGCTCATGCCCATGTGGAAGAACCACGCGCGCCCGTCGTCGAGTTCGAGTAGCAGGTACTTGCCGCGTCGCGACGTCGCCGTGATGCGTCGACCGGTGATCGCCACGCGCAGCGCCTCGTCGAGCGGCAGCCGCAGCCTCGGCGTGCGCAACTCGACGCGCGCGACAGTGAGGCCGACCACGACACCGTCAAGGGAAGTGCGGATCGTCTCGACTTCAGGAAGCTCCGGCATCGCCGTCCTTTTCGGCGCGGCGGTCCGCCGTCTTGCCGTCCTTCGTCGCCGGCCCGCCGCCGGGCTTCGCGGCTGTCTCGAGGCTCTCACCGTTCTCCGTCACCGCGGTCGGGCTTCGTGCTGCCGCTTCGCCG
>JBHEOD010000068.1:6460-8763 GCA_046261745.1 Binatia bacterium | reverse complement strand
GCTCCGGGCGCGATGGGCGCCCCGTTCGACGACAACGGCGCGCGTCAGCGCCGCGAACTCCGCCAGCCCGAGTTCCTCCGGACGCACGTTGCCGGCGATGCCGGCCGCCTCGAGCACGCGCTCGGCGGCACCCGCTCCGAAGCGCGAATCGACGTGTCTGCCGAGGTTGTTGCGCAGCATCTTGCGGCGCTGTCCGAAGGCCGCGTGCACGACGCCCGAAAACTCCGTGTCGTCGCCGAGCTCGAAACGAGGCGAGGCGAGCGGCCGCAGCCGGATCATCTGCGACTCGACGCGCGGCCGCGGCCGGAACGAGCGCGGCGCGACGACAAAGCCGCGCTCCACGTCGGCGAACATCTGTACGATCACCGACAGTCCGCCATACACCTTGCTGCCCGGCGCCGCCGCGAGCCGTGCGACGACTTCCTTCTGCAACATCACGACGATCTCGCGCACGGCCTCGCGCCGCTCGATGAGCGAAGCCACGATGGTCGTGCCGCTTTCGTACGGCAGATTGGCCACCACGGTGAAGCCGGCCGGCACGCTGGCGGCCCAGTCGATGCGCAGCGCATCGCCTTCGATCACCGTCGTGAGCGCGTCGCCCGCATACTGTTCACGCAGGAGGGCGGCCAGGTGACGGTCGATCTCGACGAGGGTGAGCGAAGCCGCGCGCCCGCGAAGCAGCGTCGTGAGCGCACCGCGGCCGGGCCCGATCTCGACGACATTGCGGCCGTCGATGCCGGCCCATTCCACGATGCGCCGGGCAGCATCGTGGTCGATCAGGAAGCACTGCCCCCAGCGTACGCGCGAGCCCACGCGTCAGGCCGTCGCCGGCTCGACAAACCGAGTCGACGCCCATTCAGGAAGGACCGCGTTCAAGACTGCCCTGCGGCCGCCGCGCCGCCGCGCGCGACGTTCACAACGGGCGCACCATTGCCCGTTGCCGTGCGTCGTCCAAGCGGAAGCCGCGAGCGCACCTCGAGATTGTCGCACGGCAGCCCACGCTCGAGCCTGCGCACCGCCGCATACGCGATCATCGCCGCGTTGTCCGTGCAGTACTCCATCGGTGGGAAGACCGCCCCCGGCGCGGCTTCCTCCATGCGCTCGCGCAGGCGGCTGTTGGCCGACACGCCGCCCGCCACGGCCACGCGACCGACCCCGAAGCGCTCCATCGCCGCCAGCGTGCGTTGGACGAGCACGTCGACGATGGCCTCCTGGAAGGACGCGCAGACGTCCTCGACCGCCACCTTGCCGTCGCTTGCCGCGAGGTAATCCCACAGCGCGGTCTTCAGGCCCGAGAACGACAGCGCGAGCGGATCGGCCTTCACGCGACCGCGCGGAAACGCGACCGCGCGCCGGTTGCCCCTCTTCGCGAGCTCGTCGATGACCTTGCCGCCGGGGTAGCCGAGGCCGAGCATCTTGGCTCCCTTGTCGAATGCCTCGCCGGCGGAATCGTCGCGCGTGGAGGCCACTTCCTCGTAGTCGCCCACGTCGCGGACGAGGTAGAGCGAACTGTGGCCGCCCGAGACCACCATCGACAGGAACGGAAATTCGATCTCGCGATGCATCAGCGGAGAGAGAGCGTGCCCCTCGAGGTGATGCACGCCGAGCAGCGGAAGTCCGGTGCTCAGCGCAAGGCCGCGCGAGACGGAAACGCCGACGAGCAGCGATCCCACCAGGCCGGGGCCGCGGGTGACGGCGATGGCGTCGAGCGCGCCGAGCGCGGTTCCCGCGTTCTCGAGCGCGCGCCGCAGCACGCCGTCGATCGTCTCGAGATGGCGCCGCGCGGCAAGCTCGGGTACCACGCCGCCGAACGGCGCGTGCACGGCGTCCTGCGAGGCGGTGACGTTCGACAGCACTTCGCGGCCGTCGAGCACGGCGGCCGACGTGTCGTCGCAGGAAGTTTCGATGGCGAGGATCTTCATTACTGCTGCCTACTGCCCGGCTGTCGCGGCATCTTCGCGAATCGACAGCGCGAGGCCCTCGAGTTCCGCGAGAACGGCCTCGTCGTCCGGAAGGTAGCGACGCGCGTTGGCCGCGAACTCCCCCGCCTGCTCGCCGCGTCCCTGCACGTGGTTCACGTACGCGAGGTAGAGATACGCATAGCCGTTGCCGCCGTAGAGCGAGACGGCCCGCTCGAGCGCCTCGAGCGCACCGTCGAGGGACCCGGCATCGATGAGGTCGCGGCCGCTCGAGGCGAGGCGGAGACTTGCAAGCTGGGTGCCGCGGCTTCCGATCGGCCCCTTCTTCATCGCGTCGGCGCGCACGGCGATCTCCGCGCGCAGTGCCGCGCCCGAGCGCGTGAA
>JBHEOD010000068.1:438-6450 GCA_046261745.1 Binatia bacterium | reverse complement strand
CGCCTGAGCGGTCCGCGCGGGACCGGACTCGGGTTTTCGCGGCGTCGCAGCGACCTCCTTGCCGGCAGGTCCCGCCGCACAGCCGGCCGTGAGGGCCAGGCCCGCCAACAGGCAGCAACCCCGCGCGATCAGCGCCACTCGCCGCCGTGTGCGTCGCAGAACTTGCGCGGTTCCTCGCCGACAAGGAAGGCCTCGCGCACCTGCTTGGGGCATTCCGGGCGCGCGATCTGGCCGCTCTTCTTGTCGACGTCCTCGAGCACGATGCCTGGAGGCACTTCGAAGCTGTCGTGCGGCGTATCGGCCAGCGCCTGCCTCATGAAATCGGTCCAGATCGGCAACGCTGCTTCCGATCCGGCAAGGCCCATGCTGGCGGCCTCGTCGAATCCGATCCACACGGCCGTGAGCAGGTTCGGCGTGAAGCCGACGAACCACGCGTCCTTGTAGTCGTTGGACGTGCCGGTCTTGCCGGCCGCCGGATGCTTGAAGCCCTTTCGCCTGGCCGTGGCGCCGGTGCCGCGTTCCATCACGCCCTCGAGCAGGTGCGTGACGAGGTACGCGTCGGTGGCTGGGATCACCCGCCGCATCTCGACACTGTTGCCGTCGAGTACTTCTCCCCTCGAATCGATCACCTTGTGCACCGCCAGCGGCGTGGCTTTCATGCCGCCGGTGGCGAACACGCTGAAGACCTTGGCCATGTCGAGCAGCGGCACCGGGTGGCCGCCGAGCACGATGCTGGGGTAGACGCCGAGGTCGGGCGACATTCCGAGACGCACGGCGAGGTCGCGAATGGGCTTGACCCCGACATCCTTCGCGATGCGTGCGACGGCGGAATTCAGCGAGTGCTCGATGGACTCGCGAATGGTGACGTTGCCGTAGAACTCGCCTTCGTAGTTGCGCGGCGACCACACCTGGCCCTGCCACTCCCACTGCATCCGCTCGTCCATCACCAGCGAGGTGGGCTTGAAGTGTCGTGCCCCGACCTGCTCGCTGCCGACGGCCGCGAGCGCGACGATGGGTTTGAACGTGGAGCCCGGCTGGCGGCGCATGTCGATGGCACGGTTGAACTGGCTGCCGCCGTAGTCGCGGCCGCCGACCATCGCGCGAATCGCGCCGGTGCGAGGTTCGAGCACGACCATCGCCGCCTGAAGCGGCTGGCCTGCGGCGGCCAACGCCTCGCCGATGTCGTTCTCCATCTCGACGACGTTGTCTGCCACGACCGACTCGGCAATGGCCTGCATCTCGGGATCGAGCGTCGTGAAGACACGCAGGCCTGCGCTCTGCAGCACGCGCGCCGGGAAGCGCTTGGTGAGCTCGCGTGACACAAAGTCGACGAAGTACGGTGCGCGAATTCCGACGGTGTCCAGGGCGGCCGTCTGGAGCGGTTCGTTCAGGGCCAGTTCGTAGGAGGCCTGGTCAATGCTGCCCTGGTCGAACAGCAGCGACAGCACGAGGTCGCGACGCGTGACGGCGCGCTCGGGGTGCTTGTGCGGCGAGTAGTAACTGGGCGCCCGGATCACGCCGGCCAGCGTGGCCATCTCGCCGAGCGAAAGATCGGCGACGTCACGTGCGAAGTAGAAGCGCGCGGCCTCGCCCATGCCGTGAATCGCGCTCGAGCCGTGCTGGCCCATGTAGATTTCGTTCAGGTAATTGTCGAGGATCTCGCCCTTCGAGAAGCGCTGCTCGGCCATCAGGGCAAGCGCGGCTTCCCGCACCTTGCGGCCCACCGTGCGCTGGTCGGTGAGGAAGAAGTTCTTCATCAACTGCTGCGTCAGCGTGGAGCCGCCCTGGCGGATCTCGCCGGAGGTCACATTGACCGCCATCGCCCGTGCCAGGCCCTGCACGTCGACGCCTGCGTGATCGAAGAAGCGCTTGTCCTCGACGGCCAGCACCGAGCGCACGAGCATGGGCGGGAACTCGTTCAGTTCGAGCACCTGTCGCTGTTCCATCTCGCCGCGGCCGGCCCCGCTCAGCAGCACAGGCTCGAGGTCGAACTCGAAGATCTCCCTGTCCTCGCCCGTGCGCATCGAGATGATGCGGCCCGACTCGTCGAGTTGCATGCGCACGAGGCGGCCGGGCTCCTGCCTGGTCGGATAGTCGAACTGATGCAGCCAGATCGCGAAGGAGCGCTCACTTCGCGAGAAGCTGTACGTGCCGCGACGCGACGGTCCGCTGCTGGCGCTGTAGCCGAGGCGTTCGATGCGGCGGCGGAAACTCTGCGTGTCCACGCGCAGGCCGGGATAGATCGTGTAGGTGTCGCTGTAGATGCGCGCGGGAACGTCCCAGCGTTCCCCCTCGAACTTGGCGAGGAGCTTGTCCTCGATCTTCTCGTATTCCATCCAGGTGCCGAGCGCGCCGAGCGACAGCGTCGGCGGCACCAGCACGAAAGCGAGCGAGGCAAGAAAGCGTCCGAGAGAAAATGCTGCGCGCCTGCGGGGACTCCGCGCCGTCACTGATCGTCTCCCGGACCAGCCTTCTTGTCCTTTTCCGGCGCCGGCTTGAGCACGCGGAAGAGAGTCTGGTCGCCGCGCCGTATCAGCACGAGGACGCCCTTGTCGGCCGTCGCCTTGTCGAGGCTCTGGCGGAACGACTCGGCGCTCTCCACGGGCTCGTTGCCCACCGAGACGACGAGGTCGCCGGGCTCGAGCCCGGCTTCGGCGGCCGGCGAGTTCTTCAGCACCGAGGTGACCACAACGCCCTTCTCGTTCTTGTCGAGGCCGAGTTGTTCGGCGATATCGGACGTGACGTCCTGGACCGTGAGGCCGAGAGCGGTGGCGCGCACCGGCTTGGCGGTTTCCTCTTCATCGTCCAGCTTGGCCACTTCGACGTCGACGGTGATGCGGTCGCCTCCCCGAACCACGATCAAGGGCGCCGACTTGCCGACTGGCGTGCTCGCGACGAGGGCCGGGAGGTCGGCCGACTTCACCACGTCGGTGCCGTCGAAGCTGACGATGACGTCGCCGACCTGCACACCGGCCCTGGAAGCGGGGCTGTCCTTGAAGACCTCGGCCACCAGCGCGCCTTTCGATTCGGCGAGTCCGAGCGACTGCGCAATGTCCTTGTCCACGGGCTGGATCTTCACGCCGAGCCAGCCGCGCGTGACGTGTCCTTCGTCCTTGAGCTGGGGAACGATCTCGCGGGCCATGTTGACCGGAATCGCGAAGCCAATTCCGATGTTGCCTCCGCCGCTCGAGAAAATCGCGGAGTTGATGCCCACGACCTGGCCCGACAGGTTTACCAGCGGCCCGCCGGAGTTTCCGGGGTTGATCGCAGCATCGGTCTGGATGAAGTCGTCGTACGGATTGCGCCGGCTGATGCGACGGCCCTTGGCCGAAACGATGCCGGCCGTCAGCGTGTGGTCGAGTCCGAACGGGTTGCCGATGGCGAGCACCCACTCGCCCACCTTGAGCGAGTCCGAATCGCCGAGCGACACCGGCACAAGGTTCTCGGCGCCCTCGATGCGGATGACGGCGAGGTCGGTCTTGCTGTCGGTTCCGATCACCTTGGCCTCGAGCTCGCGCTCGTCGTGAAGCCGAACGACGATCTTGGAGGCGTCCTCGACCACGTGCGCGTTGGTGATGATGTAGCCCTGTTGATCGAACACGAATCCGGAGCCGAGGCTGCGCCTGGGGCCCTGGAAACCCTCGAACGGGTCCATCATCTGGCGCCGCTGCGTTTCCGCTTCCGACTCTTCCGATTCGGTGGAGATGTTGACGACCGACGGCGCCAGGGCCTCGGCCAGCGCGGAGAAGTCCGGCAGACCGCCTTGGTTGGGCGACGCCCGTTCGGGAACGGAAACCGGCAACACGCTCGGGCGTGCCGGCGGAATCAGCACCGGAGGATCCGGCACCTGCCCTTCGGCCATCTCGAGGGCGGGCGGAGGAGACTCCGCCAGGCTCGAAACCTCGCGCCGGGCAGACATTGTCACCCCGATTCCGATGACCGCTCCGACCAGAAGACCCGTCACCAACAGCGATCGCGTCGCCTTCATCCCTTGCCTTCCTCTTGTGCCGCGCTCCGGCGCGTTTCGTTCACGTAGCGCATCCTCAGCTCGAAGAGCACCTCCTCGATGAGCTTGGCCTCGTCCTCGCTGAGATTGCCTGCGGTTTTGGCGGCGAGCATTTCGATCACGCTGATGATCGTGGCGGCCTCGGCGGGGTCTTTCTCGACCTCGCCGCCGCCGGGATTCGGCACCGCCCCCAGGAACATCAGCGCCTGGGTGGCCAGGCCGATCACGAAGCTCGAAAACGTGATGGGTGGCGCGGCGCCGTCGGCGACCTCGCCTTTCTTTTCTTGTGGGGCCACGACCTCACATCCTCCTGGGCAGCATCGTGGGAACTTAACAGAATCGCGTTGAGGCTTCATCTGCACCACTGCGCAAGCTTTGACAGCCTTGGGTGAGGTTCCTATCATCCGCCGCCGCGTCGCCCCCAAGGACAACGGCAATCCCGCATGCCTCTTCCTTCCCAGGTAGCCTCCGGCCCTCTCGACCTGATCGGGAACACTCCGGTGGTCGAACTTCGGCGCGTGGCGGGCCCCGGGGCGAGGGTCTTCGCGAAGCTCGATTCCTTCAACCCCGGCGGCAGCATCAAGGACCGCATCTGCCTGGCCATGGTGGAGGCGGCCGAACGCGAAGGACGCCTGAAACCCGGCGGGACCATCGTCGAGCCCACCAGCGGCAATACCGGCATCGGGCTGGCCATGGTGGCCGCCGCGCGCGGTTACCGACTGATCCTGACGATGCCGGATACGATGAGCGAAGAACGCCGCAGCCTCCTTCGGGCGTACGGAGCCGAGATCGTGCTGACATCGGACTCAGGCGGCATGCAGGCCGCCATCGACGAAGCCCATCGCATCGAGGCCTCCGACAGGGCGTTCTTCATGCCCGGGCAATTCTCCAACCCGGCCAACCCGGATGCGCACCGGCGCACCACGGCGCGCGAGATCCTCGAGCAATGCCCGCGAATCGATGCTTTCGTGGCAGGCGTGGGAACCGGCGGAACCATCACCGGCGTCGGCGGCGTGTTGAAGGAGCACAGGCCCGGAGTCCGCATCGTGGCAGTCGAGCCTTCCTCGTCCGCGGTGCTGTCGGGCGGACGGCCCGGGCGGCACCGTATCCAGGGCATCGGCGCGGGCTTCGTGCCGGACAATCTCGACCGAAGCGTGATCGACCGGGTGATCGCGGTCAGCGACGACGAAGCGGAGGAGATGACCAGGAGCCTCGCCCGCGACGAGGGGCTTCTCGTCGGCATCTCTTCGGGCGCCGCGGCCACCGCCGGCGTCGCCGTCGCCGCCGAACTCGACGCGAACGCCATCGTGCTGTGCATGCTCTGCGACACCGGCGAGCGCTACCTCACGACCAACATTTTCGATCGGGGCGGGGGACTGTGAGCGCCGTCGAAGCCGATCGCCGCCGTTTGCAGGAAGTGCTGGGCGCGATGGGTTCTGCGGTCATCGCGTACTCGGGCGGCGTCGACTCGACGCTCGTGGTGCGCGCGGCCGCGGACACGCCTGGGCTTCGCTTCGTCGCCCTGACGACTCGTTCCCACACGAACACCGCCGACGAAGTGGACGAGGCCGTTCGCCTCGCGCAGGGCATCGGCGCCGAGCACATCGTCGTCGACGTGGACGAACTCGCCACGCCCGGTTACGCCGAGAATCCCGCGCACCGCTGCTACCTCTGCAAGCAAACGCTCTATCCCGAGTGCGAGACTCTCGCGCGCGAACGCGACTACGCCTGCGTTGCCGACGGCGTCAACACGGACGACCTCTCGGACTACCGCCCGGGGCTTCGCGCCGCGTCGGAGCGCGGTGTGCGGCATCCGCTGGTGGAGGCCGGCCTTTCGAAGTCGGCCGTTCGCGAGTTGTCGCGATTCTATCGATTGCCGACGGCCGATCGCCCGGCGTCCCCGTGCCTTTCGTCGCGGTTTCCGTATGGAACCGCGATCACGCGCGAAGGGCTCGCGCGCGTGGCTGCGGCCGAAGCGGTTCTGCGTCGGCTGGGCTTCGTGGAGT
>JBHEOD010000068.1:0-428 GCA_046261745.1 Binatia bacterium | reverse complement strand
TTCGCTACCTCGGCACGACGGCGCGTGTCGAAGTGGCCGCCGCCGAACTCGGGCGGCTGGAAGATGCGCGGATACGCGACGAAGTGCGGCGCGGGGTCTCCGCGGCCGGTTTCGAAGAGGTGCTGTTCGCCGAAGCAGCGCTGCGCTCGGGAAGCCTCAACGACGCGCTCGCAGAAGCTGCGCCGCCAGAATCACGTCGGCTTCCCGCGTGATCTTGAGGTTCCTCCCCAGCGACTCGACGATTCGAATGGCCTGACCGGTCGCCTCGACCAGCGAAGCGTCGTCGGTGTACGAAGCTCCGGTCCTGGCAGCTTCGCGGTGCGCGGCCTCGAGCACCTCGCGTCTGAACGCCTGTGGGGTCTCAACCAGCCAGAGCCGGCTGCGATCGAGGGCGACGGAGCCGCCGTGCGCATCGTCCTGCCTGACGC
>JBHEOD010000067.1:0-19374 GCA_046261745.1 Binatia bacterium | reverse complement strand
AAGCAGGTCTTCGCGCAGAGCTGCGCCACTTCCGCCTGCCACGACTCCGAGGGCAACGAAGGCAACCTCATCCTGCTCGCCGGCGCGGCGTACGGGAACCTCGTGAACGTGAACCCGAACAACCTCGCGGCCGCCGGCGACATGCTCAAGCGCGTCACGCCCGGCGATCCCGCGACGAGCTTCCTCTACCTCAAGCTCATCGACGACCTCGAGCCCGACTACGGCGATGCGATGCCGCTCGAGGGGGCGGACGTCGACCCTGCACTGATCGAGATCATTCGTTTGTGGATCATCGGCGACGGCATCCTCGGAGAAGCTCCGCAGAACGGATGGGTCGTGGGGACGGATCAATAGTCGTCGGAGTGCGCTCGGCGCAACGACCCACCAGGAGATTTTGACGATGGCAGTCTGGAACTACGAAAACGCAGCGCACCTGCTCAAGCGGGCGGCTTTCGGCGGCACGCCGGAGGCCATCGAAGCCTTCCTTGCGAGCTACGATTCGGTGGAGGATGCGGTCGACGACATCGTCAACTTCAGCGTCTCCAAGAAGAAACCTCCCAAGGGCGGACGCGACTGGTGGCAGGCCGAGCGCAAGCAGAAGGCGTGGTGGCTCAAGACCATGCTCAAGACGAGAAGCCCCAAGGACGCCCTGCGTGAGAAGATGGTGCTGTTCTGGCACAACCATCTTTGCTCGGGCACCGACAAGGTTCGCGACACGGCCTACACGATGGCCTACATGCCCATCCAGAACGGGCTGTTCCGCCGCTACGCGAACGGGAACTTCCGCGACCTGGTACGCGACTTCAATCGCGACCCGGCCAATCTCTACTACCTCGACGGCATCCTGAACCGGGCCAGCTACGACTTCGAGCACGTCCACGTGAACGAGAATTTCGGGCGAGAAGTGCTCGAGCTTTTCACCACCGGCATTTCCCAGCTTGCGGCGGATGGAACCGACGATCCGACCAAGCCCTGCTACACCGAAGACGACGTGCATCAGCTCGCGCGCGCGCTCACCGGCTGGGTGCACGTCGAGAAGGACGTTGGCATCTGGCAGGAGTGGGCGTGGGACGGCGGCCAGTACGACGACGGCGGCGGCACTCACCATCCCGGCGACCCGATCACGATCTTCGGAGTCACCAACAACAACTTCAAGATCGGATTCCCCGGCGACGGCGTGGTCGAAGGAACGGCGGACGACGTTCTCGACCATGTGCTTTCGCAACTCGACGATGACGGCAACCACCAGGCGGCCATGTACGTGTGCCGCAAGCTCTGGACGTGGTTCGCGTACCCGGCACCGGCTCCTGACCTCAAGGCCCTGCTTGAAGGCTTTGCCGCCATCTTCGTCGCCAGCAACTACGAAGTGGCGCCGGTGCTCGCGGCGATGTTCAAGCATGACGAGTTCTACAGCGCGCGCGCCAAGACGCGCACCGTGAAGAACCCGGTCGACTTCATGGTGGGCGCGTTCCGCGCGCTCGGCGTCAAGAGCAACGGCAAGCCGGTCGGCTCTTCCAACAACGAACTGTTCGACCTGCTCGACGAGATGGGCATGGAGCTGTTCGAGCCGCCCAACGTGGCGGGCTGGCCGGGAGGCAAGCGCTGGATCACCACCGGAACCCTCGTCGCGCGCCTCGAGTTTGCGCGGCGGCTGGCCGAGAGCGACCACGGCTCGTCCAACCTGCGCCTGGAGACGATCGTTCCGATGGGCAGCGCCGACACGGACCCGAACGTGGTGCTCGACGCGATCCTGGTTCGCCTCGGACTTGACGACGTGGGCGGGGGAGTGGGCTCCCAGGGCGGAGTCGCCCTCACGGCGACTCAGCGCGCCGCAATGCTCAACTTCATCACCGACCAGGGAACCGAGACGGGCCTCGACCTGTCGACGTCCGACACCAGTCACGCGCGACACCTCGTCCGCGGGGCGATTTCCCTCGCGTTGCAGGCCGCCGAGGCCCAGGTCTTTTAGGAGAAGGTGCGAACATGGCCCTGACACGCAGACAGTTCCTCAAGCGTAGTGCCACCATCGCGGCCGGCGCCACGGTGGCTCCGGCAATGAAGTGGCTTCCCGGCACCGGCGTCAGTTACGCCGCCGGTCCCTCGGATGCGATCGTCGTGTTCGTGCAGCTCTACGGCGGCAATGACGGCCTCAACACCGTCTATCCGCTCACCGGCACGCAACGCGCGACGTATGAAGAGTTCCGGCCTACCCTCCAGCTCCCGAACACCGTGGGTGGGCTTTCCGGCTGGGCGGCCGAGGGCTTCGACACCGGCAACGGCGTGCTCAGCGTCGGCACCGACGGCGCCGGGAACGAGTACGCGCTGCACCCGGCGATGAAAGCGATGCACGACCTCTACCTCGACGGCGATCTCGCGGTGATCCCCGGAGTGCACTATCCGTACGCGGATTACTCGCACTTCCGCAGCGAGGTCATCTACTACACCGGCGATCCGAACGGCGCCGGCGGCTTCGGCTGGATGGGCAAGTACCTCGACCTGGCCGGCTTCTCGGCCACCGAAGTGCCTGCCGTGATGCTCGACAACAACTACAACCCGTTGTTCACGCCGACCGGCACCAGCCTGTTCGCGTTCAACCGATTGAGCGACCTGCGCTTCCCGGCGGCCAGCCGCACGGTCCAGCGGTCCGACGCGTTCAGCCAGATGTATGCGGAGAGCGCGCTGTCCGACTCCGGGCTGTTCCCGGAACTCGTGCTGATGGGCAACACGGGCGTGGCCGCGGTCAGCAAGTTCGAGGAGTACTACCGCAGCACCTGCGAGCTCTCGGGGCAGGTCGAAGGGCTGCTGGTCGATTCGGAAGGTTGCTACGCACCGAGCAATTCCCTGGTCTACAGTTCCCCGCTCAACGTCGAGACGAACCCGCGACTGCAGAACAACGGCCTCGCCGATGATCTTCGTCACGTGGCTGCCGTCATCCGGTCCAACGTGGGCGCGCGCTTCTTCCATGTCGGTATCGGAGGCTTCGACAGCCACAGCAACCAGGAGCAGGGCTACTACCACTCCTACCTGCTCAACCGGGTTTCCGAGGCGATCGGCGGCTTCTGGGGAGAGATGAAGCAGTCCGGAATCACGCTTCCGGGCGGCTATTCCGGTTACGACACGGGGGACTTGTCGCCGCGTGTGATCATCGTGACGCTCTCCGAGTTCGGCCGCACCAGCAAGCAGAACGCGGCCAGCGCTGCGGCGGCCGGCACCGACCACGGCCGCGCGGCGCCGCAGTTCGTGATCGGATCGACGGTTCAGGCCGGAATGCACGGCACCTACCCGATGCTGAACGACCCCGATCTCGACAACGACCTGCGCATGGCCTTCGACTTCCGCGACCTCTACGGCACGATCCTCGAACGCTGGCTCAACGTGCCGGCCGCGGACATCGGCCCGGGCCTTGGAAAGTTGTTCGCCGCTACGCCGAATCCGGACTGGCTCGGACAGTCGTACACGTCCTACACGCCGATTCCGTTCCTGCCGTAGGCGCGGATCGACGGGCGGACGGGCGCGCACCAGCGCGTGGCCAATTGAAGAACCCGCCGTCGCAGAGAATGCGGCGGCGGGTTTTCTTGTGGCTGTCAGGCGGCGCGCTCGCCGGCACCCTGAATCACCAGGCGTTGCCCCTCGATGATGCGCCGAAAGGTTTCCGAGGCCGTCGCCCAGTCCACGACATCGACCTTCCACGGCAGGTTCGACTCGCGAAACGCTTCCTCGAGCGCAGCCACGACAGGTATCTCCAGTGGTAGCCGAACCACGCCTCGGCGTCGTCCAGCAAGCCCCTTTCGGCAGCGCTGCGAACCACGTCGCGGAAACTCGACTCATCGACTTCCGAGGGGCTGGCCGCTTCCAGTTCGAGCTGGCGGCGGATCATCTTGAAGGCCAGCTCGTAGACGAACTCGAAATTCCGGATGACTCCCGACAGCAGCACGTTGCGAATGGCCGCGGTCTGCGCCTCGAGCCACGCCGCGTCGTCCATGGCGGCGATGCCGTCGGCAAGGGCTTGAACTGCGGAGCGCAGCGAAGTGAGGTCCAGTTTTTCCATTGTCGAGTCCCGTCCGGCCAGCCGTACATCAAGGCACTCAGGGAGGGAACCTTCCGCGGAAAACCTCGGCGTCGCGGTCGCGGTTTTGTGTTGCCGGGCCGACAGGGACAAAAAGCAACGCGGAGATTCGCGGGGGTCGACACCATGCGTTGCCCACAGTGCCAGTTCGAGAACCCTTCCGGCGCCAAGTTCTGCCAGGAATGCGGAGCCTCGCTCGCGCTCAAGTGCAGCAACTGCAGCGCCCCGATGGCCATCGGGGCGAAGTTCTGCGTCGGCTGCGGCCGCCCGGCCGCCGGCACTGCACCGGCAACTCCGTCCACTTTCCGCACGCCGCGTCACCTCGCCGAGAAGATCCTGCGCTCGCGTTCCGCCATCGAGGGCGAGCGCAAGCAGGTCACCGTGCTGTTCGCCGACGTGAAAGAATCGATGTCGCTGGCGGAGACCGTCGATCCTGAGACGTGGCACCGCATCATGGACGAGTTCTTCGCGATCCTGTCGGCCGGCGTGCATCGCTTCGAGGGTAGCGTCAACCAGTACACCGGCGACGGCATCATGGCACTGTTCGGCGCGCCGATCGCGCACGAGGATCACGCGCAGCGTGCCTGCTACGCGTCGCTCGCGCTGCTCGACGACCTCGCGAAGTACTCCGAGCAACTTCGCCGCGAGGAAGGCCTCAATTTTTCCGTCCGACTCGGCGTGAACTCCGGCGAAGTGGTCATCGGCCGCATCAACGAAGACCTGCGCATGGACTACACGGCCCAGGGCCACACCGTGGGCCTCGCGTCGCGCATGGAACAGCTGGCGGCGCCCGACAAGTGCTACGTGTCCGAGTACACGGCGGCGCTCGTACGCGACTACTTCGACCTTCGCGATCTCGGTTCCTTTCGCGTCAAGGGCGTCAGCGAGCCGATGCAGGTGTTCGAGCTTCAAGGGGTGGGCCGATACCGTACGCGCCTCGACGTGTCGCGTTCACGGGGCTTGTCGCGCTTCGTCGGGCGCACGGCCGAGACGCGCCAGCTCGAAGCGGCATTGATGTCCACGCGCAGCGGCAACGCGCGCGTGGTGGGCGTGGTGGCCGAGCCGGGCGCCGGCAAGAGCCGCCTCTGCTACGAGTTCGTCGAGAAGGCTCAGCGCAGCGGCGTCCAAGTGCTGACCGGCCACTGCCTGCCCCACGGCGCGATGATTCCATTCCACCCGGTGCTCGAGGTGCTGCGGGCATACTTCGGAATCGAGGATGGTGACGCGCCCCAGACGGCGCGCGAGAAGATCGCCGGCCGCATGCTGCTGATCGACGACACGATGCGTGCGAATCTCCCGCTCATGTTCGACTTCCTCGGCGTGCCGGATCCCGAGCGTCCGGTTCCGCCCATGGACCCGGAGCCCCGCCGGCGCATGCTCTATGCGGCGCTGCGACGCACGCTCGAGTGCAAGTCGTCGGGGGAAGCCTCGATGATGCTGATCGAGGACATGCACTGGATCGACGGGGCGAGCCTCGCGTTCTTCGGTGACATGATCAAGGTGCTTCCCGAGAGCTGCGAAATGCTGCTGCTCAACTACCGCCCCGAGTTCCACCCGCCTTGGGCCGACCAACCCGTCTTCGAACAGATCGCGCTGGCGCCGCTGGGACCGGAAGAAGTCGGTGCGATCCTGCGCGACCTCGTCGGCAGCGATCCTTCCAACGCGCCGCTGATCGCGAACATCGAGCGCACCACGGCCGGCAATCCGTTCTTCGTCGAAGAGCTCGTCCACGCTCTCGTCGAGGCCGGCAGCCTCGAAGGGACGCGCGGCAGCTACCGCCTCGTGCGGCCGATCGAGGACATCATCCTGCCGCCCACCGTGCACTCGGTGCTGGCCGCGCGCATCGACCACCTGCCGTCGGCACAGAAGGAAGTGGTGCAAAGTGCAGCCGTGATCGGCAAGAAGTTCTCCGAGGCGGTGCTGCAGCGAATCGTGAGGATGGAGCACAGCGAGCTTCGCACGGCGCTCGACGCATTGTGCGAGGCCGGCTTCCTGTACGCGGGCGAGGTCTACCCCGCGGCACGCTACGCGTTCCAGCACCCGCTGACGCAGGAGGTGGCCTACCGCACCCAGCTCGGCGACAAGCGCCGTGGACTGCACCTGACGATCGCACGCACCCTTACCGAGCTCGAGCCGGAGAAGATCGACGAGAACGCGGCGCTGCTGGCCCACCACTGGGAGTCTGCGGGCGACCATTTTGAAGCCACGCTGGCGTATCGGCGTGCGGCCGAACGCGCGAGCGCCACCGAGATGCGCGAGTCCAGGATCCACTGGACGAAGGTGATGGAGCTGATCGCGCATCTCGAGCCCACCGAGCTGACCATCGAGATCGCGCTGGCCGCCGCCGAAGGCATGCTCAGCCTCTGTTGGCGCCTCGGCCTCGGTACCGAAGAGGCGCATCGTATCTACGCTTGGGGAGAAGAGTGGGCGCTGCGCAGCCGCACCACCGGCCCGCGTGCCCGGCTGCGGGGAGCCTACGGCGCCTGGCACATTTTCATCGGGGAGATCGAGCGCGCGCTTCAGATCTACGACGAAGCCGTCGGCATGCTCGACGCGGACTCGGATGCGACCCTGCACACGCTGCTGGCCAGCCGCCGCGCCTACGCGTGCCTGCTCGCCGGCAAGCTGCGCACGGCCCTTCGCCTCACGCGCGAGGTGATCGAGAGCATGGGCGAGGAGGCGCCGCGCCAGGGCGTCAGCTTCGGCGACTGGCTCTTCATGATGAGTTTCAGCGGCCTCGTGCTGACGTACCTGGGCCGCCTCGCCGAAGCCGGCGGCATTCTCGAGAAGTGCCTGCGACTGGCGATCGAGGGGGGAGAGCTCGGCAGCAGCAATGCAATTCGCGGCTTCGGTGTCACGTACGCATGGTTCACCGGCGACGCGGTGACCGCTACCCGGCACGCACGTTCCCAGGTGGAATTCGCCGAGCGTGTGGCCAGCCCGGCGGCGCGCGCCGGTGCCTACGATTCGATGGGCGTTGCGCATCTGCTGCGCGGCGACTGGCAGGATGCGGTCGGCTGCCTCGAGAGCGCCCTCGGCATTGCGCGCGAGACCGGCACGTTCCTGCAAGCCGAGGCGCTGGTGCTGGCCAACATGTCGGACGCCTATCGCGGCTGCGGCGATCTCGATCGCGCGATCGACGTCGCACGCGAGGCTGTCGAAGTGGCGCGCACCCGCCGAACCCGCATGCACGAATGCCGCGCGAGTCTGTTCCTCGGTCGTGCGCTGGTTGCCCGCGGCGAAGGCGCCGACCTGCAGGAAGCCGAAGCAGCGCTTGCCGACGCGATGGCGATCGTCAACAAGACCGAGGCGCGGGCGTACGAGCCCTATGTACGCGCCGAGCTGGCTTCGCTGGCCGCGGCCCGAGGGGACGATCCGCTGCGCCGGCGCGAAATCGCGCATGCCGCGGCGCTTTTCCGCGACATCGGCGCCGACGCGCGCGCGGCGGAGATCGCCGGCGCCCACGCCGCGGCTTGACGCCGGCCCGTACCGCTTGCCACCGTCGCCACGAAGGACAGCGTCATCTCCACCTATCCCCTCACGCGCGAGCAGCGGCGCACCATCACGAACCTGGCGTATCCGATCATCGGCGCGATGGCCTCGCAGAACCTGATCAATCTCGTCGATACGGCGATGGTCGGCTCGCTCGGCGACGAGGCGCTGGCCGCGGTGGGCATGAGCAGCTTCGTCAACTTCATGGCGGTTTCATTCATGATGGGCATGTCTTCGGGCGTGCAGGCCACCTGCGCGCGCTGGAAAGGAGCCGGACGCGACGGCGAGATCGCGCTGCCGCTCAACGGGGGCTTGCTGCTCGCGGTGCTCCTGTGCGTGCCGCTGACCGTCGTGCTTCTGGCGGCGACGCCGGCAATCCTCGGGGCCCTGTCACCGTCTCCGGCGGTGGCCGAGACCGGGACCGGTTATCTCCAGCTGCGCCTGCTCGGCATGACTGCCGTGGGCATGAACTTCACGTTCCGCGGCTACTGGAATGCGATGAGCATGTCGCGGCTCTACATGGCCACGCTCATCTCGATGCACCTGTGCGGCATCGCGCTGAACTGGGTGCTGATCTTCGGCAACCTCGGTGCACCCGCGATGGGTGCCGCCGGCGCCGGTCTCAGCAACGCGATCTCGGTGTGGGTCGGGCTCGCGGTCTACTTCGCGCTTGCCTGGCACTTCGGCCGTCGCGAGGGGTTCCTGGCCGGCTTGCCGTCGCGCGAGACCATGCGCTCCATGTTCCTGATTTCGCTGCCGGCCGGTCTGCAGCAGCTACTTTTCGCATCGGGCATGCTGGCCTTGTTCGCGATTCTGGCGCGCGTGGGCACGGCGGAGGTGGCCGCGGGCAACGTGCTGATCAACGTGATGCTGGTGACCATCCTTCCGTCCATCGGATTCGGGCTGGCCGCCGCGACGCTGGTCGGCCAGTCGCTCGGCGCAGGCAACGTCGCCGAAGCCTACGCGTGGGGTTGGCGCGTCGCGCGTTTCGCGGCCGTGTTCGTCGCGATCCTGGCGATTCCGGCTGTTGTCGCGCCGGACCTGGTGCTTCGCCCGTTCCTGCACGATGCAGCGACGCGCGAGATCGCGGTGTGGCCGCTGCGCGTGGCGGCGTTCTTTGCCCCGCTCGAATGCGTTGCCGCGGTGCTGATGAACGCCCATCTTGGCGCCGGAAGCTCGCGCACCGTGCTGGCGGTGTCCGTGGCCACGCAGTGGGGAGCCTTCCTGCCGGCGGCGTGGCTGCTGGGTCCCGTGCTTGGTTTTGGCATGCTGGCCATCTGGATCGCCCAGGCGGCCTACCGCCTGCTCAACCTGACCCTGTTCTCGTGGAGCTGGCGGCGACGGGAATGGGCGACGATTCGACTTTGAGGTCTCTGATTCGATGAAATTTCCCGCTCGTGGTTTCGCAACTTTTCTTCTGGGGTGTGTGCTTGCCGGCCTGGCCGGGGCACTACCGGCGGACGCGGCTTCGCGCCAACTCGCGCCGCTCACGCTCAGCGACCTTGCCGGCAAGGAAGTCTCCGTGACCGACCTTCGCGGCAAGGTGGTGCTGCTCAACTTCTGGGCCACCTGGTGCAAGCCGTGCATCACCGAGATGCCGATTCTCGCGCGGGTGGCCGAGCGCTACCGCGCACGAGGCTTCCAGGTAGTCGCCGCTTCGGTGGACGAAGCCGACGCCCGCGACGCCGTGAAGAGCCTCGCCGAGCGAATGCCCGCCGGAATGGAAGTCTGGGTGGGCGCGACGATGGCGGACATGCAGCGCCTCGAGGTGGGAGAGGCGCTGCCGGTGAGCGTACTCCTCGATCGCGAAGGCAGCGTGATTCGCGTGCACCACGGCGTGATCGAAGAGGACTCCATCGACAAGTTGATCGAGTCGCTGCTCGATAGCACCCCGAAGGAGCGGAAGAAGTTTCCGGGCGTGACCGAAGCCGCCGCGGAGGCGGAGCCGCCTTCCACAGTCACCGACGAGTGCTGCGACGAGGAGGAGGGCGCCGCACACGCCCACGAGTCGGAGCACGCGCACGAGCCGAAGCACGAGCATTCCCACGACGAAAGCGATGCGGATGCAGCCGCCGAAGCGCCGCGTTCCCGCGTTCCCAGTTGACCCGGTTGACCGGGCGAAGGCCGCGCCGTGAGCGGGGCTGCAAAAACTGACCACCGGCGTTTCGTGCTCGGCTACCGATGGCTGAGCGGACAGATTGCGCGCGCCACGCATCGGGTGACGGCGACCTACCAGGTCCATCCGCGCCTTTCGGTCGGGATCGAGTACCAGCCTGAAACGAGTCAGGTGGGGCCCCTCGCGAATCTGCTCGTGGTGGAGGAGGGCGATCGGTTCCCCGCCGTGATGGTGGGCACCAGTTCGGACCGCATCGGCACGCCGAGCGGCCAACTGTTCTACGCAACGGCCAGCAAGGACGTAGAGGCATGGATCGGGCTTCCGGTGGCACCATACCTGGGAATTTCCTACGGAACGTACGCGGAGAAGGTCCGCCCCGTGGCCGGCCTCGACGTGCGCCTGCCCTACGACTTCGGTGCGTTGCTGATCTTCGACGGCGTGCACGTGCACCCGACGGTGAACTGGACGTGGAAGAACGTGGTGCTCACCCTCATCCTCGTCGAAGGCACCGACCCCGGCTTCGCGACCAGTTTCGCCTGGTAGCCTCGCGCCTTCTTGCGACCAAAATCATGCCGGCGCGCGTTCGTCGCCCGCCCGCTTCGCCAATTGGACTCGGGCCCGTGGCTTGGCTAAGCGCCACATGTCGGCCGCTGCGACCGGGGAGGTCCGTGCCATGCAGAAACTTCATCCCAACCACTACGATCGTGGAGCCGAAATTCCTCCGGCCTCCGAGATCGATCTGGCTTGCCTCGACATGTCCGATCCGGAGCTGTGGCGCCGCAACCTGATCTGGGATCGCTTCGAACGACTGCGTGCCGAAGAGCCGGTTCACTTCTGCCCGGAGAGTTTTTGCGGACCGTTCTGGTCGATCACGCGCTACAGCGACATCATGGCCGTGGACACCAACCACAAGGTGTTCTCCTCCGACGTCTCCAACGGCGGCATCGTGCTTTATGACGCCGACCCGCAGTTCCCCGCCGGGTTCATCTCCATGGACGAGCCGAAGCACACCGCGCAGCGGCAGACCGTGCAGCCCATCGTGGGCCCCAACTTCCTGCGCGAGTTCGAGGAGCTGATTCGCGTGCGCACCCAGACGCTGCTCGACGGCCTTCCGCGCGGCGAGGCTTTCGACTGGGTGGACAAGGTTTCGATCGAACTCACCACGATGATGCTCGCGACGCTGTTCGACTTCCCGTTCGAGGACCGTCGCAAGCTCACACGCTGGTCGGACGTGGCCACAGGCGAACACAACGAGGATATCTGTCCGGGCGGCCGTGAGCAGTGGGAACGCGAGATGCTCGAGTGCCTCGAGGTATTCACGGGCCTCTGGAACGAGCGACTGAACACCCCCGAGCGTCGCACCGACCTCGTCTCGATGATGGCGCACCACGACAACACCAGGAACATGACGCCGACCGAGTACTTCGGGAACCTGATCCTGCTGATCGTCGGCGGCAACGATACGACACGCAACTCGATGACCGGAGGCCTCTACGCGCTTAGCCAGAACCCCGACCAGTACGACAAGCTGCGCCGCGACCACAGTCTCATTCCGAACATGGTGTCGGAGATCATCCGCTGGCAGACGCCGCTCGCGCACATGCGGCGCACCGCGCTCGAAGACTGCGAGGTGGGCGGCAAGACCATCCCCAAGGGCGCTCGCGTCGCGATGTGGTACGTGTCGGGAAACCGCGACGAGCGCATCTTCGAGGACCCGCATGCGTTTCTCATCGACCGCAAGAACGCGCGCCAGCACATGGCCTTCGGCTTTGGAATCCATCGCTGCGTGGGGAACCGCCTGGCCGACCTGCAGCTGCGCATCCTCTGGGAAGAAATCATGAAGCGCTTCGACCGCATCGAGGTGCTCGGCGAGCCTGAACGAGTGCCGCACAGCTTCGTGAAGGGCTACTCGCGCATGATGGTGGAGATCCCTGCGGCGTGAAGTCGCCGGGCGTCCTTCCCACCGAAGAACCGTCGCGTCGTTCGAGAGTATGACCCGCGTTGTCATCGTCGGCGCCGGCCAGGCCGGTGCCCAAGTCGCCTTCTCCCTGCGCCAGTGGGGATTCGAGGGCAAGATTGCGCTCGTCGGCGAGGAGAATTTCGTTCCGTACGAACGTCCGCCGCTCTCGAAGGAGTTCCTCAAGGAAGAGCTTGCCGAGGACCGCCTCTACTTCCGTCCTCCCGACTGGTACGCAGAGCACACGATCGACCTCTTCACCGGCGTCGTCGTGACTTCCATCGACCCGGAGATCGGCATTGCGTATCTCGACCGCGTCACCGGCCTGTCGTTCGACACCGCCGTGCTCGCCACCGGATCGCGACCGCGTCCCCTTGCCGTGCGCGGCGCCACCCTCGAGGGCATCTACGAAGTCAGGGCCATCGGGGATACGCTCGGCCTGCGCCGGTTGATGCGGCCGGGAACGAAGATGGTTGTCGTCGGCGCCGGCTACATCGGCCTGGAGGTGGCCGCCGTCGCGCGCTCTCTCGGGGTGGAAGTGACGGTGCTCGAAGCGATGGACCGGGTACTCGCGCGGGTGACGGGCACGGTGGTCTCGGATTTCTTCGAGGCCGAGCATCGCTCGCGCGGCGTCGACGTGCGCTGCGGCGCACGCGTGACGGCCTTCGAGGGCAAAGTGGCGCTGAGCGGCGTGAGACTGGAGGACGGGAGCCTTCTCCCCTGCGACGTTGCCGTCGTCGGAGTCGGCGTTCAGCCCCGCGACGAGCTTGCGCGTGGGTGCGGCATCGCTTGCGACGACGGAATCGTCGTCGATCGCGACGCCCGCACCAGCAATCCTCGTGTGCTTGCCGTCGGCGACTGCTCGCGGCGCCCGCTGGTTCATTACGGCCGCAGCGGACGTCTCGAGAGCGTGCACAATGCCATCGAGCAGGGAAAACTCGCGGCAGCCGCGATTCTTGCACGACCGCGACCGGCCGAAGACGTGCCGTGGTTCTGGTCGAACCAGTACGATCTCAAGCTGCAGATTGCGGGCCTGGGTGCGGGGCACGACAGCACGGTCGTCCGCGGCAACCCGGCCGACCGCAAGTTTTCGGTGTTCTACCTGCGTGACGGCGCGCTGCTGGCGGTCGATGCGATCAACAGTCCGATGGAGTTCATGGCCTCGAAGCAGCTCATCGCGGGTGCGGCGAGGCCCGATCCGGAACTGCTCGGCGATCCGGCGGTGACGATGAAGGCCATCGTCGACGCCGAGCGCGACCGAGCGAGTGGATCGCGCGTTTAGGCGCCAAACGGCGTCGCCCCGGCGCGGCGAAGAAATGAAAGTGCGCGCAAGCGCAACACAGGAGAACAGTCCATGCCCAAGGTTACCTTCACCGATCATGGCGGCAGCGAACGAACCGTGGATGCGGATTGCGGGGAATCGGTGATGCAGGCGGCCCGTCGCAACGACGTGCCGGGAATCGACGCCGATTGCGGCGGCAACTGCGCGTGCGCCACGTGCCACGTCTACGTGGACGACGCGTGGCTCGCGAGAACCGGCGGGCGCAGCGAGACCGAGGAATCGATGCTTGCGTTTGCGCCGAACGTCTCCGATCACTCGCGGCTGAGCTGCCAGATCCTCGTCACCGAAGAACTCGACGGCTTGAGGGTGACCACGCCGGAAAGCCAGTCCTGACGCGGGGCTCCCGAGGTCGCGCGGCGCAGTCCTTCGCCGCGCGGGCGGCGGATCACTCCACGTAACCGAGCGCCCGGAGCTTTTCCTGCACTTCCGGATCCATCTCGCCGACCGGGGCGGCGCCGGTGGCAACTTCGGCGTCGAGGGGCGGTATTCCCATCGCTGCGCGCCACGTCTCGAGCTCGCCCTTGACGCGCGCGAGATCGGCGGGTCGCTCGGCAGCGACATTTCGCAACTCGTCGGGATCGTCAGCGAGGTCGAACAGGAAATCCTCCAGGAAGTCCTGGCCTTTCGAAGTCTGCACGAACTTGAGCGGACCGGAGCGGTACGCACGCAGCCGCACGTCGCTGCGCAGCAGCGGATGCTTGCGGCCGTTGTCGGCGTCGCGGCCGTAGCGCTCGGCCAGCACCGGCGCGCCGCCGGGGCGTCCTTCGAGCACCGGAAGCAGCGAGGCCACGATGCCGGGCGTGGCGTTCGCGTCGAGATCGAGTGCGTCCAGTACCGTGGCCAGGACGGCCGTCGTGGAGACCGCGGTCTCGACGCGCGACGCGCGAACCACTCCGGGCAGCCGCACGAGCAGCGGCACGCGCATCGTCGGCTGGAACAGCGACGGGCCGTGTCCGAACTCGCCGTGCTCGCCGAGCAGTTCGCCGTGGTCCGCCAGCACCACGAGCAGCGTGCGGTCAAGCGATCCGCGGCGCCGCAGCGCCTCGACGATGCGACCGAGCAATTCGTCGGTGTACGCGACGCCGGCATCGTACATTTCGCGCGCGGGCCGGCGGGTTTCGGCCACTTCGATCTCGGAGAGCGGCGCGCCGAACTGCGTCGCGAACAGGCGCCGGCTGTGCTCGTGAAGATCGGCGGACGGCAGCGACGTGAAACGTGCCAGCACATCTTCGGGAAGCTGGTGGTGCGGGAAGTGGGCTTCGAGGAAGTTCAGGAACGCGAAGGCAGGTTGCGCATTGTCCGGACGGGTGGCGACCCAATCCTCGAAATTGCCGGCCACCACGGCGCCGCCCTTGTCGTCGGCACCGAAGCCGAGCTTGTCGAGCAGCCGGAACGCGAAGAAGAACGCGCGGCCGCCGCCGCCTGTCCGCCACGCTTCGTCGGACCACTGGAAGCCGCGCGTGAGACCGAGGTGATCGCTGATCCATGGATTCGCGGTGAAGGCGACGGTTTGCCAGCCGGCGTCGGCAAGCAGGCCCGCCATGGTGGGGCGCGACGCGTCGAGCGAAAGATTCTCCTCGTGCGCGCCGTGCACGGATGGAAACAGGCCGGTGAACAGCGAAGCGTGCGACGGCAGCGACCACGTGGCGGGCGCGCTGGCGTCGAGGAACAGCGCGCCGTCCGCCGCGAGATCGTCGAAGACCGGAGTGGTGCGCAGGCCGTAGCCGTACGCGGACATGCTCTGGGCACGAACCGTATCGAGCACGACAACGACGACGTCCGGGCGCTGAGGTTCCCCGGCGGCAAGCAGGCGCGCCGACGGCCGCTGACGTGCGGCGTAGTCCTCGTCGTGAAACGCCTGCCAGACTCTCGGCAGGAAACACAATGCAGCAAGCGCTCCGACTCCGATGGCAATCGGCAGCGCCGGCCGGCGCCGGCCGATCACGCGAGCGGCGAGAACAAGCAGGAGGCCGCCCACCGCCGGGCTTGCCCACATCGGTACGATCGCGCGATCGACCGCTGTCCAGCACGCCACCAGCAGCCACAGGGCGGTGACGGCACCCAGCTGGAGCAGCGCGCCGCCGCCGTCGCGTGACCGCAGCAGGAACGTCGCCGCACCCAGCACCGCGCCCAGCACGATCTGGATGACGGACGACTGCGCGACGCTTTCGGTAAACGCAGGCAGGTTTTTCTGCACGAAATTCCAGGTGCCGAAACCGAGGTCGACGATGGCGACGGCCAGGCCGTAGCCGAGGCCGGCAAGAACGCCGGTGCGAAGTCGATGCATCATGGCGGCGACCGTAATGCGGCGGCGAAGCATTCGCCAGTGGTGCGCGCATGCGGGTAGGGCACACCGGTCTGAGGTGGAAGCGCGGCTTGAAACGATTGCGGCACAACCGCAGACTGCGAGTGTGACGACTGGGGGTAAACTTCCGAAGATCTCGCTCGGGTTCGTGGTGCGACGCTGCACCATGGAACTGGGTCACTGGCCGACCGCGCGCGAGTTCGGTGCGTGGGCCAACACGGCCGGTGAGCAGGGCACGGCGATCTTCGGCCGGCCCATTGGAGTGCCGGAGGCGGAAGTCATCTTGCGCCATCTCGGCCGTCCGGTCACCGCCCGCAGTGCTCGCCCCCATGAAATCGTCGCGAAGGACGAACTTCCACCGGCTCTCCAGGCGTCCGACGACGTCCGTGCGAAGGTCGTGGATATCGCCGCCTTCCGGGCCGGCGGACGGCGCTGCTGATCCGGGATGGCGCCCGATCGAAGTATCGCGCGCATTGATCGCGCGCGTTGGTCGCGCGCGTTGATGGATGCCCGCCGCGCCGATGTCGCGGCTTGCGCTCGAGCCCGGATTGCTGACAAGCCCTGCGCCATGACGACGATCTACGTCGATGCCGACGCCTGCCCCGTCAAGGAGGAGGTCTACCGTGTGGCGCGCCGCTGCGGGCTCGAAGTCCGCGTCGTGGCCAACAGCCCGCAGCGGATGCCTCCGGACGCATCCATCCAGCTCATCGTCGTCGGACAAGGCGACGACGTGGCCGACGACTGGATCGCAGCGCACGCCGGCGGCGGCGACGTCGTGGTGACGGCCGACATCCCGCTTGCGTCTCGGTGCCTCAAGGCCGGAGCCCGCGCCGTCGATCCCAAGGGCCGCGAGTTCACCGACGACTCGATCGGCGGACTCGTGGCCGGGCGCGAGATCTCGAAACAACTCCGGGAGATGGGGCTCGAGACGAAGGGACCCACGCCGATGGACAAGAAAGACAGGGGACGATTCCTCGGCACGCTCGACGCGATCGTCGTCGCCATCGGTCGGGAGAAGCGTTCACCGCGTTGATGGGCCTCGAGGAAACCCGGAAGAGTCCGCGTCTGGCGGAGGGTTCTGCATCTTCGCCGCCGAGGGAAGGTGCGCGCGTCCGACGAAACTTTTCGATCGAGAAAGGTGCGCCAGGCCACTCGCAGTTCTGGTCCAGGTTGCGGGCCGCATGATACAGGGCGAGTCGCTCCCCGACGCGAATTGCGAACAGGACGGGGGCTGGGACGACCGGGAGGGAAGTCGTGAGGCCAAACATTCGTTCCATTGCGAGCGTGGTTCTTCTGCTCGCGCTCGAGACCTCGGCGCAGTCCGCCGCCACACCCGAGCAGCAATGTGAGGGCGGAAAGAACCAGGTCGCCGGCAAGTACGCGGCCTGCCTCGGTAGCGCCCGAAAGACACTGGTCGCGACCGCCGACGTGGATCGCTACGCGGCCGCTTTGGCCAAGTGCGAGTCGAAGGCCGCGTTGGCCTGGACCAAGCTGGAGACCACCGCGGCCGATGCGGGAGCAATCTGCCCTTCGTCGGGCGATTCGACCGCGATCATGGATTTCCTCGACGGTTGCGCGGCCTGTGTGGCCGAGGCCGCCGGTGGCGGCGATCCATGTACCCCGCCGCAAAGCTGCGCGGCCGGCCTGGACTTCTGCGAAGGCTGGCTCGCGGGATGCGAGTGGGAGCTTGCCGCGTGCGAGGCGATGCAAGCCATCCCCAGCGCCAGCGGCCAGACCGATTGCTGGAGCGTGGCCGGCGCGTCGATCCCCTGCGCCGGCACCGGCCAGGATGGCGAGGCTCCCACGGGCTACCCGGCCAGTTTCACCAACAACGGGAACGGAACGATTACCGACGGCCGAACCGGCCTGATGTGGGAGTTGCTCACCGACGACGGCACCATCCACGATTGGAACAACACTTACACATGGGCCGCCGCCTTCACGAAGGTGAATGACCTCAACACCGCCGTGTTCGGCGGTCACTCCGACTGGCGAGTGCCGAATGTGCGCGAAGTGCAGAGCCTGGTTGATTTCGGCCGCACGGCGCCGACCATCGATCCCGTCTTCTCGAGCGGCTTCGTGGTTGGTTGCGGACCGGCTTCCTGCAGCCTCACCCAAAGCGGCCTCTACTGGACGTCCACCTCGGTGCAGACCTCTCCATCTTTTCACTGGGCCTGGTACGTGTCTTTCGGCGCGGGCAGCACCGACGGCCACGCGACCAACAAGAGCCTCCCGCGTTTCGTGCGCGCGGTACGGAGCGGAGTGTGAAGATGCCGTCAAGGAACCGAGGAAACCGCACTGCCCCAAGGCCGACGGGACACGGAGAGAAGACGATGCAGTCGAACGCTAGAGCTGGGACGACCGGCTCACTCTGCCTCGCCCTCGCGGCCGCCTTCACCTTCAGCACGATGGCGCTGGCGGGACCGACTCCGGAACAGAAGTGCGAGGCCGGTACCAACGCTGCAGCCGGCAAGCACGCCGCCTGTCTCGCGAAAGCCGAGAAAGGCTTCGTGACCAGCGGCGACGTGATGAAGTACGACGCGGCCGTCGCCAAGTGCGACGCAAAGATCACGCGCACCTGGACCAAACTTGAAGCTGCGGCGATTGCCAAGGGCGGCACGTGTCCGGCGACCGGCGACCTGCCTCCGATCGGCGCCTTGGTGGCCGCCTGCACGGACAGTGTCGCAGCTGGCCTCGGCGGCGATGTCCTCGACTCCGATCCTGCGACTTGCCGCGACGACATCAACAATTGCTACGGCGAGGTGAGCTCCTGCCAGATGGATGTGCAGGTGTGTTACATCGTGGTCCCGCACTTCGGCCTCCTTCAGTCCGGGCAGAAGGTTTGCTGGGATGCTGCCGGCGCGGTGATTCCCTGCGCGACCACGGGATACGACGGCGAGATCCAGGCCGGCGCGGAGTTCTCGTACACGGACAACGCAGACGGAACCATCACCGACCGCCGCACGGGTCTGGAGTGGGAAGTCCTGACAGACGACAGCAGCATCCACGACTGGAACAACATCTACACATGGTCCGACGCCTTCACGAAGGTGAACGATCTCAATACAGCGGCGTTTGCCGGGCACTTCGACTGGCGGCTGCCGAACGCGCGCGAACTCCAGACCCTTCCCGACTTCGATCGCGCGAGTCCGGCCATCGATCCCGTGTTTCACGCCGCGTGCGTACCGGGTTGCTCCGCTCCGGCCTGCTCTTGCACCACTAACGGTACCTACTGGACATCGACGTCGTCGCGCCCGTCGACCTCGACTGCCTGGTATGTTTCCTTCGGACTCGGCGTCACCCTCGCATCGAACAAAGCCTCGACAGCCGCCGTACGTGCCGTGCGCGGAGGCTACTGATCGCTTCGGGATGAACGTTTTCCCGTACCGCGGGCGCCGCCGTTCGTTGCTTTCGCCGGGATCTGAAGATGCAGCTTCCGCTGGCCGCGATGCTGCTCACGACGTTCCGCCCGGAGATGGAAAGCCGGCTCGCAGACGTCGAGTACGTCGAAAGCACGAAACGCTTCGGGGCGCGGAGGAATGAGGATGCTCGACCGGCTGCAGCATGGCGGTCGAAACGAGGTCAGGGCAGAGGGTTCTGGACAAGGTGTGGCTCGGGCTGATAGTGGGCAAGGAATGCCTACCACCAACGAGGACCCCATGACCCAGATGATTCGGCGTAACACTCATTGCCTGATGCTCGGCCTGCTCCTTGTCGCCGCGCCCGGTGCCTTCGCCCAGGATGTGAGTTCCTGCGCAATGTCGGTCACCGCCGGTGTGTTGACCACCGACCTCGATTGTTCGTTGCACCCATTTCCGGAGTGACTTGCGAGAGGCGTTGCTCGATCGAGGGCGGGGGCGGCACGATCTCCGGAAGCGGCGGACAAGGCGTGCGCAACTTCCACAGGCGCGGCGAGGTGACCGCCTCCAACGTGAACATCCTCGACAACGATCTCTACGGTATCGTGGCTTACCGAAGTGTCGTCGTAACCGACAGCGTGATCTCGGGGAACGGGATGGGGATCTACACCAAGAGAACGGCGACGGTGAGCGGGTCGACGCTGATCGGCAACGACACGCAGGCCATCGTGTCGGAC
>JBHEOD010000066.1:0-19656 GCA_046261745.1 Binatia bacterium | reverse complement strand
CCCTGGATCCGGTACCGACGGTGGTCGTGTCTTCTGTCACCGAACGATGAAGGACTGGGTCGCCGGCGGACGGGCCGCGCTCGCGTAGAGCCCAAACGAAAAAAGGGGTCAGACCCCTTTTTCGTCGAGATTGGTGCGTCGGGAAAGAGGGGTCTGACCCCATGTTTCTCTCGCGCCAGGGCGCGTGTGTCTGCAAAGGGAAGTCGACAACGAGAAAGGCCGCCCTGGAGGGCGGCCTTCTTCGTTTGGGATCAACCGCTAGCCGGTGTACCGGCGTCGGCCTCTAGCTGGTGGCGGCGTGCGCCAGACAGTTACGAGGTCTGGCCGCTCTGCTGGCTGGCCTGGGTTCCGGCCGTGGGAACGACGCTGGCGGGGATTGTCGCCACGGCGCCTGCCTGGCGAAGCGCAGGGTGCTGGAGGGCGAGGAGTCCGCGCAGGATCGCGACATCGGCGGGGCTCGGGGGGATGATGCGGTCGTTGGAATCGGCCGCCTGGGCCACCGAAGCGCCGGAGACGAGGATGGTGGCCAGCGCAATCGCGAGCGAGACCGTCCTGAGCCCCCGAGCCGTTCCGTTCCTTGTCTGAATGCTGTTTGCGATCATGGGATTCTCCTTCTGGCCTTCGGTCTTGTTTTTCGGGAGCGGTGAACGCCCCCCGTTTGTTACTTTCGAGATTACCCTCTTGCGGCGTTTCTAGAAGAGCCGCGAAGGCCCGTGCAGAAAAAAAACAGGAAACTGAGAGCGTACGAAATTCCTCCGTTTCGAGGCTCCCAGGTGATTGAAAACGCTGGAATATTGCCGAACTACCAATGGGCCGCGGCACTGGAACAAGTTGCAATGCCGCACAGCGACCTTGAAATTTTTTAGTGCGCAAATGCACGACGGCATTTTTCCAAACCGCGGTCGACCTTGTGAGCGAACAGGACGCGTGACCAACGGCTCAGTTTGCGAATCTGTCATGCTTGGCCGCTCTCGGGGAAATGCGGGCAAACCGCGGGAAATTCCGTGGTGCGAACGGTTTGGCCGGTGCAGGCGGACTCCGGGACGTGTACCTTTGCAGCATCGACAGCAGCCGAGACTCGCGGCAAGGAGAAACAAGCGTGAGCTATAGGTCAGGAACCCGCCGCGAGGCCGATACCGCCACCAGCGCGAACGTCAGCGAGTTCGCGGCCTTCCGTCAGCGCTTCGGCCGGCGCTTCGGCTGTGCGCTGGTGTGCGGGGCCCTGGCTGCCGCCATCTTTCCCACCTCGAGCGCGTTTGCGAGTCTGAATGCCCCGGCTGTCTCGCCGACAAAGACGGCCGAGCAGGATTCTTCGCTACTGGAGCTTGCGCAGAACCGCCGCGCCTTCGGCGCCGCCGAACGGCCGGAACCGCCGCAGCGCGGCAGCAGTGCAATGCTCGAAGGGGGTAGCAGCGCCGACCGGTACGGCGGCAGCAGTGCCGACCGTAGCGGCGTGGCAGGCTCTCGGGACAGTCGCTACCAGGGCGCGAATCGTAGGGGCAGCGGTTACAATTACAGAGCAGAGGAAATCCGCCGCAAGAAGGAAGCCGCCCTGGAAGAAGCAAACCAGGATCGCGAGGACGAATAGAGCCGGCCGGCGTGGGATTGCGGTGGGATCCCGCGCCCGTCGCCGCCCTTTGCGGCCGTACGCGCTCGCGTACGCCAAGTCTTCACGCCCGGCTGTAACCGCGTCATCTGCTAACAGGAACGCATCTGGGCCGGCTCCATTGACGCCATGAGGCCATGGGCCTACAAGTCGCAGGTGCTCCTTCCTACCCTACCGATTGGCCAGATACCGATGACAAGGGAACCCTAATGACAAAATTTTCAACCGTGTTCGCGGGGCTCGCACTGGCGGCGACCTTCGTCCTGTTCGGATCCGCAACTTCGGCGCAGGCTCAATCCTGCGGTAACGGCAACGTCCAGGAAGAGGCCGGCGAGGTCTGTGACAACGGCGGCGCCAACAACACGCAGGACGTCGGATGCTGCGCTGCCGGATGCGAGGCCTTTGTGGCGGTTGACACTCTCTGCCGCGCGGCGAGCGGCGTCTGCGACACGGTCGCGGAGGCCTGCACCGGCAGCAGCGCCGCCTGTCCTGCCGATGTGCTTTCCTCCACGGACGTCGTTTGCCGGCCATCTCTCGCCGGCGTCTGCGACAGTCCGGAAACCTGTACCGGTACCAGCGACGCCTGTCCCTCGGATACCTTCGCGCCTTCGGACACGCCTTGCCGGCTCTCCGCCGGCGTCTGTGATCTCGAGGAAACCTGCACGGGTTCATCGGGTTCGTGCCCAAGCGATCTCAAGAGTTCGGCCGTATGCCGCGTCGATGCCGGCGTCTGTGATATCGGCGCCGAGACGTGCGACGGCATCAACGACGACTGCCCCGCGGACGTGGCTGCCGACACCACGGCGGTTTGCCGCCAGGCCGTCGGGGACTGCGACGCCGTCGAGAACTGCGACGGAGTCTCGGCGGAATGTCCGGAGGACGAGAAGCTCACGGGCCTGTGCCGCGCGTCTCAAGGCGAGTGTGACATCGCCGAATCCTGCAACGGCGTCGTCAACTCCTGTCCCGCCGACGAGAAGAGCGACGCGGTGTGCCGCCCGGCCGTCAACGAACTCTGCGACATCGCGGAATCCTGCGACGGTGGCAACGTTTGCCCTGAAGACGAACTCGTGAACTGCGAGGACGACGACGCCGTTTCCTGCACGGAGGCCACCTGCGATCCCACCGAGGGATGCATCATCGCCGACAACTGCGTCGAGATCTGCCGAAGCCCCGGCTACTGGCAGACTCACAGCGGTTCTGAGAAGGACGGCGAGAACGTCGGCCAGGCGGTCCTCGACGAGGTGGGATCGCTGATCGTGTGCGGTGAGGAGATCAGCACCACCACCGAACTCGGAACGCTGGACTCCTCCCTCGAGGGGCTCTGCGTCCGCACCCAGGGGGTGCACCAGCGCCAGCTGTACCGGCAGCTCGTCGCCGCCGCTCTCAACTGTGCCATCAGCGAAGGCGGAGACTGCGACGATGTCGTCGAAGGGCTCATCGACGTGACGTTCAGTGATTGCGATGCGCTTTGCGCCGGCGATCCGGTGGTCGACGGCCCCACGCTCGGGGAGTGCGTTGAACAACTCGGCTGTTTCAACGGCGGCGGACGCATCGTGGACGGCGAGTGCGCCAAGGGAACTTGCGAAGGCGACGGCGTGACGTACTGCGGGGCCGATTTCGATGGTTGCCCCGATGAGCAAGACTGCGTGCGCTTCGAGGACAGCTGCGCCGGCGAGGCCATCTGCAGCGAAGATCTCGACGCTCCCGCCCAGATTTGTCCGAAGCCGGGGCGTGCGTCGAGTCCGAAGACCTGCAAGGAGGCGCGCCACAACGAGTGCACCATCGACGACTGTCCTGAGCCGGTGACCGGTTCCTGCGAAGGCCAGTGTGGCGGTTCCAGCGGCGACTGCTTCTGTGATCCGCTATCGTGCGATATCGGGGACGGCTGCCCGGACCGTGACATCTTCTGCAACGTCTGCGACTAGTCGTCGATCGTTGACCGAGGTTCGGCGGTGATGCCGGACTTCCAAAGCAGAACGGGCGGGGTCGCAAGAGCGGCCCCGCCCGTTCTGCGTTTGAGGCTTGAGGTCGGGTGGCGGTACTTTCAGCTGCGGCCCTCTGCGTCAGCAGTCGCAGGCAAGGTCCAGCGGGATTCCCACTGCCTTGCGCAGCACCGCCAGGGCGTCGGAGGCGGCCAGGACCTCATCGCCGTTCGCATCACACACGCACACGCGACCCCTGCACTGGGAACCTCCGACGGCTGCGCGTAGCACACTCAACGCGTCTCCTGCTGTGACGGTTCCGTCTCCGTTCACATCTCCACATAGAGACGCAGGAAGCGTCGTGCTCGTGGTGGTAGTCGTCGATGTTGTGGTCGTGCTCGGCGGACAGTTCGGCACCGGCGCGTGGGCGCAATGCGGCTCGACTTCGGTGCAGGAGTCGTCGGTGCATGGATCGTCGTCGTCGCAATCGACAGGCGTGCCGGTCGCGCAAAGCCCGGAACCGTCGCAGACATCCTCCAGCGTACAGGCATCGCTGTCCGTACAGACGGTGCCGTCCGTGTCCGGCCCGGTGCACGCATCGTTGCCCTCGCTGCACGATTCCGCACAGTCGCCGTCGCCGTCCGGGCCCGGACACGGATCGCCCGCATGCTGGCTGCAAGCGCCTGCCAGGCACGCATCCGCCCCGTTGCAGAACTGGCCGTCGTTGCAGGCGGCGCCGTCGGGGTCAGGTGCGACGCAGGTGTCGAGGTTCTCGTCGCAAGACTCGGAGCAGTCGGCGTCGCCATCCGGACCGGCGCACGGGCTGCCCTGATGCGAAGTGCATGTAGCGGCCGCGCACGTGTCGGGGCCGTTGCAGAAGAGGCCGTCGTTGCAGGGACTTCCGTTCGGGTCGGCGCCGGTACACGTGTCGGCGGCTTCGTTGCAGGACTCGGCGCAATTGCCGTCGCCGTCCGCGCCGGGGCAGGGGTTGCCTTCGTGGGCCGCGCAGGCGCCCTGCGAGCACGCGTCGGCGCCGTTGCAGGACAGTCCGTCGTCGCAGGCGGTGCCGCCGGCATCGGCACCGGAGCACGCGCCTACGGCCTCGTCACAGGATTCGCTGCAATTGCCGTCGCCGTCGGCGCCGGGGCAGGGATTGCCGGTGTGCGCGCTGCAGGCTCCGGCGACGCAGGTATCGTTTCCGTTGCAGAACAAGCCGTCGTTGCAGGACGTCCCGCCGGGGTCGTCGGCCGTGCACGCGTCCGCGGTCTCGTCGCACGATTCACTGCAATCACCGTCGCCGTCGTCGCCCGGGCAGGGGGTGCCGGCGTGAACGCTGCACGAGTCGCCCAGGCACGTGTCAGCGCCGTTGCAGAACAGTCCATCGCTACAGGGCGAGCCGTTGCCGTCCGGTGCCTCGCAGGTGTCTGCCGATTCATCGCACGATTCGGAGCAGTCACCGTCGCCGTCAGCGCCGGGGCAGGGATTGCCGGCGTGAACGCTGCACGAGCCGCCGAGGCACGTGTCGACGCCGTTACAGTAGATTCCGTCGTCGCAGGCACTGCCCGTAGGGTCGTTCCCAATGCAGCCGTCGGCGGCGTCGCTGCAGGACTCGGTGCAGTCGCCGTCGCCGTCGGCGCCCGGGCACACGCTGCCTTCGTGATCGTTGCAGAGCCCGGCGATGCACTGATCCGAACCATTGCAGAAAAGACCGTCGTCGCAGGTGGTGCCGTCAGGATCGGGCGCCGTGCAACTGTCGGCGGCCTCATCGCAGGATTCGGAGCAATTCAGGTCGCCGTCGGAGCCGGGGCAGGGGTTGCCCGCATGCACGGAGCAGACTCCGGCCGCGCACGTGTCGGCGCCGTTGCAGAACACCCCGTCGTCGCAGTCGCTGGCATTCGGATCGTTGGCCGTGCAGTTGTCGCCCGCTTCGTTGCAGGACTCGGCGCAGTTGCTGTCGCCGTCGGTCCCCGCGCACGGACTCCCGGCGTGGCCCGAACAGCTTCCGGCGCTGCACGTGTCAGCGCCGTTGCAGAACAGGCCGTCGTTGCAAGGACTGCCGTTCAGGTCGGCGGCGGTGCACGTGTCGGCGGCTTCGTTGCAGGACTCGGCGCAGTTGGCGTCGCCGTCCGCGCCGGGGCAGGGGCTGCCGGTGTGGACGGCGCAGGTTCCGGCCGCGCAGGTGTCGGCGCCGTTGCAGAACAGCCCGTCCGTGCACGCGGAACCGTCTGCATCGGCGGCGGTGCAGACGTCGCCGATCTCATTGCAGGACTCGGAACAATTGCCGTCGCCGTCCGCGCCGGGGCACGGATTGCCGGCGTGTCCGCTGCAGGTTCCGCCCGCGCAGGTGTCGGCGCCGTTGCAGAACAAGCCGTCGTTGCACGCGGCGCCGTTCGAATCGGGCGCGGTGCAGTTGTCCGCGGACTCATCGCAGGACTCGGCGCAGTTGCTGTCGCCGTCCGCGCCGGGGCACGGGTTGCCGGCGTGCACGCTGCAGGTCCCGCCTGCGCAGGTGTCGGCGCCGTTGCAGAACAGGCCGTCGTCGCAGGCCGCGCCGTTCGAGTCGGCGGCGGTGCAAGCATCGGTAGCCTCGTTGCACGACTCCATGCAATTGCCGTCGCCGTCGGCGCCAGGGCAAGGGCTACCGGTATGCACGCTGCAGGCACCGGCCGAGCAGGAGTCTGCGCCGTTGCAGTAGAGCCCGTCATTGCAGGGGCTGCCGTTCGGATCGGAAGCAGCGCAGGAGTCGGCGGTCTCGTTGCAGGATTCGGCGCAGTTGCCGTCCCCGTCGGCGCCGGGGCAGGGGTTCCCCGCGTGCTCGCTGCAGACGCCGCTCGTGCAGGTGTCGGCGCCGTTGCAGAACAGTCCGTCGTTGCACGGACTCGCGTTCGGGTCGGCCGCCGTGCAGGAGTCCGCGGTCTCGTTGCAGGATTCGGCACAGTTGCTGTCCCCGTCGACGCCGGGGCACGGATTCCCGGCGTGCCCGCTGCAGACGCCGCTCGTGCAGGTGTCCGCGCCGTTGCAGAAAAGGCCGTCGGTGCATCCACTGCCGGCCGGGTCGGCGGCCGCGCAGTTGTCGGCGGCCTCGTTGCACGACTCCATGCAATTGCTGTCGCCGTCCGCACCCGGGCAGTTGTTTCCCGTGTGCAAGCTGCAGGTTCCGCCCGAACAGCTGTCCGCGCCGGTGCAGAACAGGCCGTCGGTGCAGGGCGAACCGAGCGGGTCCGGACCGGTGCAGGAGTCGGCCGTTTCACTGCACGACTCCGAGCAGTCGGCGTCACCGTCCGCGCCCGTGCAGGGATTGCCGCTGTGCTGGCTGCAGAGACCTCCGACGCAGGTGTCGTTCCCGTTGCAGAAGAGCCCGTCGTCGCAGGGCGTGGCGTTCGGATCGGCCAGCGAACACGTGTCGGTGGATTCCTTGCAGGATTCGTTGCAGCGACCGTCGCCGTCGGGGCCGCGGCAAGGATCGCCGGCGTGAACGAGGCACTGCCCGGCCGAGCACTTGTCGAGCCCGTTGCAGAATAGCCCGTCGTTGCACGGGCTCGCGTCCGGATCCGGCCAGGTGCAGCCCCCCGCGCTGTCGCTGCAGCTTTCGGCGCAGTTGTTGTCGCCGTCGACGCCGGGGCACGGGTTGAGCGTGTGCACGACACAGGTGCCGTCCAGGCAACTGTCCTCGCCGTCGCAGGCAAGGCCGTTATTGCAGGCGGCTGCGTCGGCGTCCTTCGTGCACTCCGGAGAGCAGCAGTCCCCCATGTCGAAGTTGCCGTCGTCGCATTGCTCGAGCGGTTCGAGCACACCATTGCCGCACTCGGTCTCGATGAACTCGACGTCGAGCACGTATCTGGACACGGCGGCTCCCAGATAACCGGCGACCTTCAACTCGTAGTCGCCGGTTTCGAGGCGGAGTTCCAGTCGCGAACAGTGGCCGGGTCCGGATTCGTCGTCGAACGCAATGACCTCGCCGTCACGGCGAAGTTCCATGATGGTGTCACCCGGGCACAGGTCGGAACCGTCACTGGTTTCCGTCTGTAGAACCACAGGGGTGGTGACCTGGAACGTGTAGACGTCGAAACCGAAGAAGCGGAAGCCGCCGACGAAACGACCGCCCCCGTTCACGTCCGTTCCGATGTCGAGAGTCGTGGTACTCGGGAGGACGGGGATCGTGGTGGTGGTCGTGGTCGAGGACTGCGCGCGGACGTCCGGGGCGTGGGCGGGAAGAACAAGAACTGCGGCGAGCATCGCCGCCGTCAACCGTACTGCCCGCTCCATGAGGTCCCCTTTTCTCCGTGAACGTGGTCGGCGGCGCTGGCGGAGGCGCGTGGTCCCCCGGCCGTTCGCAAGACGTCGGGAGGTTGCTTCCAAGCAGCCTGGAGGTCTCCGCTTATAGCCCCGGGTGTGTCTCCGGCAAAGTCGGCGGGTCCCAGCTGGACCGGTCTCTTCCGGCGCCTGGCCGCCCCATGGATTTCTCTGCGCACGCTGACCGTGTAGAGGAGCGCTCATGCTCCGAGATGCTTTCGGCCACCTGCGCCCCATCCGCTGGGGAATGATCAACCTCGGCGGTTACCTCACCGCCCTCCAACTGCGTGTCTTCAACAATCTCAGAATCGAAGGGATCGAAAACCTGAAGGACCTTCCTTCCCGTGGAGTGTTGCTGGTCTCCAACCATCTCACGCACTACATGGACTCGATCGTCGTGTTCCATTCGGTCAGCTACCTGCGCCGCCCGTACCTCGTATGGCCTCGCACCGACCTCTACATCGTGGCCGCCCTCGAGACGATGAAGGCCAACGGCTGGCTTCCCCGCTTGATGGCCTACAACGGCACCATCTGCATCAAGCGGACCTGGAAAGAAGGCGACAAGGCCGTCGAGCGCAAGATCGATCCGGCCGACATCGAGAAGATCAATACGGGCCTGAGCGGTGGCTGGGTGCTTACGTATCCGCAGGGCACGACAACGCCGGGAGCGCCCGGCCGCCTCGGCTGTGCCCACCTCATCAAGCAGTTCCGGCCGGTGGTGGTGCCGGTGAGGCTCGACGGCCTGCGGGAGGCCTTCGACAAGACCGGGCTCAGGCTTCGAAAGACCGGCGTCGACCTGAGCGTGCGCTACGGCCGCCCCCTGGACATTGACTACGACGGGCCGCCGTCGGCCATTCTGGGGGCGGTCATGGCCGCGATCGGCGAGACCTGAAGCCGCGATCGTGGAAGGTCGAACACCGGCCGGCGCGGCGGCTACAACACGCGGCGGCTGGTTTGCGTCGCGCCGATCGGTTCTCATCGCAGTTCGCTGGGGGGAGGGCGTTCCATCTGACAATACAGACCAGAAACGGCGACGGCACGACGCTCCTGGTCCGCCTGGTGCTGCCGTTTCTTTTCACGCTGGTGTGCCTGTTCGTGTTCGCTGCACTCAGCATGAAAATCCTGTCGTCCGTGCGGGCCTACGTGGGCGGCGAGGGCCTGTGGTCCAAAGGACAAAAGCAGGCTGTCTACCATCTCACGCGCTATGCTTCCTCGGGTGATCCGGCCGACTTCGAGCTCTACCGGGCCGCCATCGCGGTTCCCCTGGGCGACCGCAAGGCTCGCGTCGAGCTCGAGAAGCGCGACCCCGACTACCAGGTGGCGCGGCAGGGGTTCCTCGAGGGCCGCAACGATCCGGGTGACGTCGACGGGATGATCAGGCTGTTCCGGCGCTTCCGGAACTTCGAGCCCATCGATCGTTCAATCGCCATCTGGGCGGCCGCCGACGAGTACATCGCCAGGCTCACGCAGCTAGCCGAGACGCTGCGAGACGAAGTGGAACGCAAGCCCGGCGACCCCGCGAAGATCAGGCAGGTTCTGGTGGAGATCGACCGCGTGGCAGCAGTGCTGACGCCGCTCGCGGACGCGTTTTCCTACACGCTCGGCGAGGGGTCGCGCAAGATTGCACTGACGCTGATCGGTCTGCTGGCAATCGCCACAGCCGTGCTCACCGCATTCGTGGTGCTGATCGCCCGCGCCATCCTTCGCGAACGCGAACGGCACCAGCAGGCACTGCACGAGAGCGAGGAACGCTACCGCGCGTTCTTCGAGACCAGCATCGATGCCGTCATCCTGGCCAACGAGAACGGGTCGGTCGAAGCCGTCAATCCTGCCGCATGCATCGCGTTCGGCTGCAGCGAGTACGAACTGAAGGAGGCCGGCAGCGACTGGATGCGCGGGGACACGCTGGATTCGCTTCGGCTGGCACTCCGGGAAGGCTCGCGAACGGGACGGTACCGCGGCAATCTCCCGCTTCGCCGCAAGGACGAGAGCACATTCATCGGCGAGGTTTCCTCTTCGCGATTCGCCGATCCGTCAGGCCGCCCGCGTATCAGCGTCATCATTCGCGACATCAGCGAGCGAGTTCGTGCGGAGGAGGAGGTTCGACGCCTGAACGCTTCGCTCGAGGAGAGGGTCGCCGCGCGCACGGCCGAACTCGAGGCGGCCAACCGCGAGCTCGAGGTCAACAATCGCGAGCTCGAGTCCTTCTGCTACTCGGTCTCGCACGACCTGCGCTTGCCGCTGCGTTCGATGAGCGGCTTCAGCGAGATCCTGATCGACGACCACGGCCACGTGCTCGGCGAACGAGGCATGGCCCACCTCGAGCGGATCCAAGGCGCGTGCCGGAGAATGGGCCACCTGATCGACGACCTTCTCAGCCTCACGCGCTACACACGGCAGAAACTGGTCCCGACGCGCATCGATCTTGGAGCGATTGCGAGGGAGATCGTCGAGGAACTGGAGGCCGAGCACTCCGGCAGGCGCGTTGACGTACGGATCGAGCCGGACCTCATCACGCGCGCAGACGCGGCGCTGGTCCGCGTGCTGCTGAGATGCCTTCTGACCAACGCGTGGAAGTTCTCGGCCGGGCAGGCCGAGCCGCGCATCGAGATCGGCAGCAGGGTCGACGGGGCCGAGACGGTTTATTACGTTCGCGACAACGGTTGCGGATTCGAGGCGGCCTACGCCGGACAGCTGTTCCGGATCTTCAACAGGCTGCACGCGGCCGACGAGTTCGGCGGGACGGGCATCGGACTGGCCATCGTGCAGCGTATCGTGCTGCGTCACGGCGGACGCGTGTGGGCAGAGAGTGCACCGGAGCAGGGCGCTACGTTCTATTTCACACTCGCCGAGCTGGCGGCGGAGCAGGGCGCGGACGCAGTGCCGCCGGCTTGAGACGCCGCCGTCAGCGCATCGCCGCCGCGGCCACGGAGAAAAGAGGCTTGTACTCGGGCGGTTCCTCCACCTTGAGCAGCTCCCTCACTTCGGCGAGGGGCTTCGTCAGCAGGCCTTCCCAGTCCGCCGCCACCAGCGACTCGGCCCGCGAGCCGCGGCGGAAGCCCTGCCACGCCAGCGCAATGACGTCGCGCCGGCCCTCGCGCCAGCGACGAATGGCGGCCATCACCACGATGAAACCGATGCCGTGGTTGCGCGTCTGCGCGTACGAGAACGCGAGCAGCGCGTGCTCGCCCAGCAGGTCGCGCTGATAGCCGGTGACGACGTGCCAGAGGTCGTGGATGTCGCGCAGCCGCGAGCTGAGGACCCGTGCACGGTCATCGAGGAACACCGAGTCGTCCTGGTTCTCGTTGCTGGCTTCCACCAGGCCCTCGGCACTGATGCCTTCGCGATCGAGAAAGCGCGCGTACTCGCGGCCGAGGGTTCCGTCAGGAAGCGAACGAAGCCGGTCTCGGTCCTGCAGGACCGGCAGCAGGTCGCGCTTCTCATTGAGCACGACGCTTCCGGTCGGGTGAGCGAGGATGCGCTGGTAAAGACGCTCGAAGCTCGAGCCGGTCAGCGCGCGGATGATGTGGAAGACCTGCGCCGTATCGTCGGGATTGGCCAGCAGGGTGCGCATCGACCGCATGGCCGAAAGGGGCTGGAGGGGACGGTGAGCGACGCCGCGACTGGCCATGATGCTGGTCCTCCCGAAAAGCGACCGGGGACTGCTTGGGGCCGGGCCGATTGCCCGGGCCGCTTTACATACTACCGCTACGTATATATCCGGCGCGGTGCTGTCAACGTTTCATTTGCGCGGGCGTGTTCGTGCTGTGGGGGCCGCCACAGCACGCGCGCGTTTTCCCATGTGCGGCGCGAGCAGGTAGCGCATCGCATCGACGAGCCCGTCCATGTCTCGCGCCGTGCCTTTGCGCGCAACTTCGAAGCCGGCCTCGCCCATCGCTCCGAGCAGCAGGAGCCCGAGCGGACGTCGCGGCCTGTCCTCGACGACTCCTTCCGCCACCAGCGTTTCGAGACCTTCCATCAGCGTCGTCGCGCCGCGGCGCACTTCGATGGCGTGCCACTCGGCTTCGCCGAGTACCCCGGGTCCCTCCAGCATCACGATGCGATGGAAGTCGCGGCGCTTGGCGAACTCGAGGTACGCGCGGAAACCCTTGAGGAACGCCTCGAGGCCGCCGACCTCTCCGGCTGTTGCCCGCACGTGTGCATCGAGCTCGGTCTCGAGATCCTCGAACACGCTGCGGAAGAGCCCAAGTTTGCCGTCGAAGTGATGGAACAGCGCGCCGGCCGTCACGCCGGCCGCCGTGGCGATTTCCCCCGTCGTGGTGGCCGCATACCCGCGAGCGGCGAACAGTTTGCGCGCGGCGCGAAGGATGTCGGAGCGTGTGACGGCGGCGTCGGCGGCGGTTCGTCTTGGCATGGCTTCCAGTTGCGCTGCGCATTCGCCCGAGCACGCGTCCGCGCGTGCCGGTACTCGTTGACAGGCGCGTCATGCAGGCATACGTAGTACCGCTATGTAAGTGGGGCGGCGCGCTCGCGCAAGCTGTCCACACCGTCGCTGCGCCCCGCGGGCAACAGCGTCGCAGGAGGTCCAATGACCAGCCCGACCGACCCGCCCGAACATTTCGACGTGCTGATCGTTGGAGCCGGGCTCTCCGGGATCGGGGCCGCCTGGCACCTGCAGAAACGCTGCCCCGGACGAAGCTACGCCGTCCTCGAGGCACGCGACGCGATCGGCGGCACCTGGGACCTGTTTCGCTATCCGGGCATTCGCTCCGACAGCGACATGTATACCCTGGGATACGCCTTCAAGCCGTGGACAAACGCCAAGGCCATCGCCGACGGTCCGTCGATTCTCCAGTATGTGCGCGAAACCGCCGAGGAGAACGGAATCGACCGGAACATCCGTTTCGGTCACCGCGTGCGAAAAGCGGACTGGTCGAGCGAGCACGCGCGCTGGAGCGTCGAGATCGAGCACGGGAATTCCTCCGTCACGATGACGTGCGGCTTCCTGTTCATGTGCGCCGGCTACTATCGCTACTCCGGCGGCTATACTCCGGACTTCGCCGGCGTCCGGAGTTTCGCCGGAACGCTGGTGCATCCCCAGCACTGGCCTGAAGATCTCGATTATCGCGGCAAGCAGGTGGTCGTGATCGGCAGCGGTGCCACGGCCGTCACCCTCGTTCCGGCCATGGCGCGCGACGCAGCCCACGTCACGATGCTGCAGCGTTCGCCAACATACGTGGTGTCACGGCCGGGCGAAGACTCCATTGCGAACTGGCTGCGTGCGCACCTGCCCGCGCACGCGGCCTACGCCATCACCCGGTGGAAGAATGTGCTTCTGCAGCTGCTCTTTTTCCGCTGGGCCCGCTCGCGGCCTCAGCAGGTGAAGCAGGGCCTGATTCGTCGCGTCCACGAGGCTCTCGGACCCGAGTTCGACGTAAGCACTCACTTCACGCCGCGTTACAACCCGTGGGACCAGCGGCTCTGCCTCGTTCCAGACAACGACCTGTTCGACGCGATCAAGCGCGGCGACGCGTCGGTGGTGACCGGCCACATCGACGCGTTCACCGAGAAGGGTATACGCCTCGTCGGCGGCGAGGAACTCGAGGCCGACATCGTCGTGACGGCCACCGGCCTCGTCCTCGAGCTGCTGGGCGGAATGACGGTGGCCGTCGACGGCCAGGACGTCGACTTCAGCAAGACGCTTTCCTACAAGGGGATGATGTATAGCGGGGTGCCGAACCTGGCATCGGCCTTCGGCTACACGAACGCGTCCTGGACCCTCAAGTGCGATCTGACATGCGAGTACGTCTGCCGGCTGCTCCGGCACATGGAGCGCTTCGGTTACGCGCAGGCCACGCCGCGGGCTGACGACGCCGTCATGGAAACCGTGCCGTGGCTCGACTTCACGTCAGGCTACGTGGTGCGGGCGATGGAGAAGTTTCCGCGCCAGGGAACGCGCGCCCCGTGGCGGCTCCACCAGAACTACGCACGCGATCTCGCGCTCCTTCGGTTCGGAAGGCTGGAAGACGGGGTGCTCGAGTTCCGGAGTCGGGAGGCGGCGGCGGAGGGAAGTAGCGAGGCCCGCGCGGCGTAGCGGCGTTCGCATGGGCGGGAAGGGGTTTTCTCAAAGCCTGACAGGGACGTAAGCGTGAGATCCGCTTTGCAGAGCGCTTCCCCGACGTGGGAGCCCTGCAGAAATGTACCCGCTTCGCATGGCGCGCAGGCTTGCGAACGAAGGGGCCCGCCGGTGACGGCGGGCCCCTTCGAATGCCGGTTCAACGGTCAGGGCGCTTCGCAGGCCAGCCCGCTGCAAACGTCAACCACACTCCCGCCGGTCTTGAGGAACTCCGACTTCTGGATGCGCGCATCCACGTTGGAACGCGGGCACGAGTGCGGGTCGCCGCCGGTGGCTCCCTGCGCGCACGGGCCGAGATCCGCCCATTCGGGATCCATGTTCGTGATTTCCGCGGGCGGGATGTTGCCGATCGGCGGCGCCGGATTGCCGGAATCCCAGATCACCAGCGCCGACCCGTCGAACGGATAGGCGCCGATGGCGGGGATGTCGTAGTACGGCGTCACTTCCGGGACGACCTTGCCGGGAACGAGCGTCGGCGTGTGGATGGACGCGCCGATGTTTCGCGCCGCGATCTCCGCCGTCACCGGCGCGACCTGGTGGTCGCCGAACGCTACCTGGTAAAGAATCTTCTTTGCCGGCGTGTTCGGGTACGGATCGGCGGTGACGTGATTGACGTGACCGCTGGGGTCGGTGCGATCCCAGATGTTCTGCGCAAGCGAGAGCAGCAGATTGCGGTCGGTCGACTGCGGGTAGGAGTCCTTCAGGAGGTCGTCGAACGGCGCGAAGTCCACGCTGCGGTGCAGCAGCGTGCTGTAGTTGATGCCCGGGACGCCAAGCGAGAACCGGGTTGCCGTCTGCTCGAACGCCGCCAGCACGCCGCCGAGGATGCCGCCCTGGCTGTTGCCGTCGTAGAAGACCGCGCTGGTATCCAGCATCGACTCCCCGCCCACCTGGAATGCCGAATCGCTCGCGAACCCGTTGGCGTGCGTGAGCAGCCGGCTGAGGTACATGAAGTTCAGCAGGCCCTGGTGCTGGCGGTCGATGAAGTTCGGGAACAGCGAGAACGACGTAACCACCTGGAACACGTACAGGCTGTCCCCGCTGGAGAAGCCGGTCCAGTCTGTCGCGCAGAAGATGATGTTGTGCTCGTTGGAGAACGCCCGAACGTTGCCTGCCGTCACTTCCGTGTGACTGCCGAGCAGCCCGTGGCCGTACATCGAGATTCGCGCCGGAACGGCTGGAGCAGCTCCGCCGGTGGTCGCGGCGTAGGGGACCACGCAGCGGAAACTCGCGGTAAAGAAATCCCCGGTGTTTACGGGTACGCCGTTGGCGTCCGTGCGCAGAGTGGAGCCCGGGATGCCGGCGTCGGTCAGGTACAGCGGAACCTGGAAGGTGCCGTCGATGCGGCGGAAGACGTTGGCATCGAGCGGTTCCGTCACCGAGTTGACGGTGAACGCCGGCGCATCCGCACCGAGAATGTCGAACGCGTCGTCGCGGATCGAGAGCAGGCGGTTCGTCGTGCTGTTCGTGCTCTGCGTCGTGAAATCCCACGCCAGGTAGAGCTCGCTGCGCGTGACACCGGCGCTCGTCAGGATCGTGAAGATGTCCTCCATGTGTGCGCGGCGCGATTCCACCGGGAGGAGACCGCTGGGGGTCTGGTCGCGGTAGAGTGCGAACAGGGAACCCGCGGGAACCGCGGCGTTGGAGCTGTCCTTGGCGTTACGGATCGCGACGATGTAGCGGTGATTCTCCTTCAGGTTGCGAGCCACGCGTCCGATAATGGGCTGGTCGGCGATGGTGTCGCCATGGAGGTCGCGTTCCCACCACATGAGCTGCTTGTCGCCGGTCTCCGCGTCGATCAGCATGAACGGGGCATTGGCGTCGAGGGACTGGGCAAGATCGGTGATGGGCGCGGCGCCCGTCACGGCGAGATCGATGTTCACGTCGCTCAGAAGCATCATCGGGCCGTTGCTGAAGCCGTCGGTCTCGTTCCAGCGGGCTGGGTTGACCGGCACGCCGTTTCCAACCGCCGTGATCGTGAATGCGTTCAGCGCGAGCTGTCTACCGGTTTCGGTCCCTGCACCCGGCAGCGTGTGGAAGTCGTTCGGGTACGGGAATGCGCAGCGCGTGCCGTCGAGCGAGTCGCAAGGTGCGCCGAGGGCGGCGGAACTCTGCGCGGTGGTGCCGGCGACGTAGGTAGCCGTGTCCCTGCCGTTCACGGTCGCGAAATCGTCGCACTTCTTGGCAATGGCGGCGACCGCAGTGGCGGCGCGCTCGCTGAAATCGAAGGTGCAGCCGTCTTCCACGCACTTGCTGACGTCCTTGAGGTCGCCGGAAAGCTGCTTGGCCGTGGCCTTGGCGGCCGCGACGAGGCACTTCTTGCCGTCACTGTCCGCAGCCGTGTAGAGCGATCCGTCGGTGCCGAACGTACGCTCGGAGGCGAGTTCGGAGAGCATCGCGCAACGCTTGCCGAGCATGATGCTGACGTTAAGTTCGAGGTTGGTGGGGGTGTAGGGACCGAATCCCGCGGCGAGTATGCTCGCGTCGGAGCACTTCTTGCGGATGGCGTCGCCGGCCTTGTTCTCGGCGCCGACCAGCTTTTCGTTCGTGGGCGCGCAAGCGGCGCCGGTTTTCTTGTAGCAGGTGGAGTGGGTGATCACGGACTTCTTGGTGCACTTGGACATCGCCTTGGCGATGGCGATGGCACAGGCCTCGGCTTCGTCAGGTGCGGACTGGGCCGGCACCGCTGCAAGCAGCAAGGATGCGGCCAGGAATGTTGTAAGCGTGAGACTCTTGCGTGTGGACTCGAACGTCATGGAAAACCTCCCCATGGACTCAGAATCGGGCGACTATGCACCTACGGCATTGCCAAAGGAAGGCATCGTTGCGGCATGCAGAGACGAATCGGGCCTGTCGGCGCACTGGAATTGGAGACGCAGCGCGTCGTAGACGTTCGTCGTCAGCGCGGGGCTGCGTGACCTCGGATGGTTTCCTGCCCGGTCTCGTCGAGTCCGACTCCGGCCTCGGCCACCAATCTCGCGCCGAGCCACCCCGATGCCATCAGCACCATGATCGACATTACGGACAACAACAGCGGCCAACCGGTTTCGGCAGGATTGGAATAGCGGATCACGGCGTTGACGACGGCGACCGTCAGGACGGTGATGTTGAGCCTCATGTGGATCAACGCGATTTTCCTGATCCGGCCGGGGGGAAGCGATTGCATGTCCATGTAGCCGGGGACGGCGGCAACGACGCCGCTCACGATGCCGCCGAGCAACGTGAGGTAGGCGAGCCTGTTCCACGGATGCGCATCGCCTGTGATCACGTGGAGCAAGTCGCACGCGAGGGAGGAAAGAAAGCAGCCGATGGCGATGGGGACGATCATCGAGTGCACGGGGAATCCGCCGATGCTTGCGGGGACGCGGATGGGTGCCTCGGCGTCGGACCTCAGCGGGGCGTGAACTTGCTCGATAGAGACGGGCCGCGCAGGCACGCTGCGGGCGTTCAAATCGCAATCGTTGGGGCTTTCGACGAAATCGGCACGCGAATATCCCGCGATGTGTGATGTATGCGCGGTGGAGGGCTCGGGGTGGACTTCCTCGATGGGCCGCGAAGTCACGCTGCGCGCGTTCAAGTCGCAATCGTCCGGGCTCTCCTCGAAGTCGGAACGCGAGTAGCCCGAGCGAGGTGACGTCGGCGCTACCTTGGAAGACGGTGGAGACGCAACTGGGTCCGGCATAAATCACACTCCTGCGCTTTTACATCGCATTCTAAGAGACGACCGGATCTTCGCCATCATTCAGTAGGGCGTCTAGTCGAGTGCCCATGCGCGCTTCGAATCAAAATGGGTCCGACGCGCTGTGACTCGACGTCAACCCCTCTCCGACAGACCGCCACTGGCAACTGCTGGGAGACGTCGTTCACTCCAAGCCAGTCCACGCACAAGCCGAATTCCTACAAGAGCAAGTTCTGAGGGCGGCATCCGGAGACCAGACCCAGCACTTGGCGGTCTTGCCTGTTCTCATCATCCGCCACGTCGTCTCGTCGCGGCCGATGACGGGGCTTCGTGCAGCGCGTGTCTCGGCGCCGCCCTCGATCGCCCTCGAATTCACTCGCAGTCCAGCGCACCGCTGGCTCCTCGGGACCCCGAGAACAAGGTCTTCGAGCTCTTTCGGCAGGGGGAACGCACCCTCGATCGCCCCCAAGGCGGGCTCGGCATAGGACTTTCGCTCGTCAAAAGCTTCGTAGAGATGCATGGTGGGGGCCGACACCGCGAAAAGCGGAGGAGGGAGTCAGTCCATGGTCCAGTCGCCTTGCCTGAATGAGTCGGCTCGAGAACCCGTTCGGGAAGGGGAGCACGTGATGGAGCCTGCCAACGGACGGCCGCCGCGTCGTATTCTCGTGGTGGACGACAACCAGGACGCCGCCGACAGTCTCGCGATGCTGATGAAGCTGCGGGGCTTCGAAGCCTTGGTAGCTTACGACGGCCAGACCGCTCTGCGGATCGCAGAGAGCGACAAGCCGTCGATCGTGCTGCTCGACATCGGACTGCCGGGCATGGACGGCTGCGAGGTGTGCCGCAAGATGCGGGAACGTGGCCTCACGGACATGCGCATCATTGCGATGACCGGCTACGGCCAGGAAAGCGACCGCGAGCGCTCTCGGGAAGCCGGATTCGACGTGCACGCCGTCAAGCCGGTGAAAATCGACGACCTGCTGAAGCTGATTGAGGATGCCTGAGGTCGTCCGCGGTTCTCACGCAGGCTCGTTGGAGACTCCCGAGCCCCGCGGTGCACATCGCGCGGGGCGGCCGGAGACTTCTCCTCTGCTGTGGGCCCGCCGCGTGGCGATCGCATCCGCTGCCTACGCGCTCGCGGGCGGCACCATTACCCTTGTCGGGTGGATGGCGGAAATACCGCGGCTCACCGACTGGAACCACGACGGCATCTCGATGTTTCCCAACGCGGCCCTGTGCGCGGTGCTGTCCTCCTTCGCGGTCCTACGCGCAAACACGGGGGACTGGCCGGCGCGATTGCTCGGGGCCGTCGTTCTCCTCGTCGGTGGGCTGACTGCCCTCGAGCACCTCTCGGGCTTCAATCTTGGTATCGACACGGTCCTGTTCGAGCGCGAATGGGGCCAGGCGGCCGCTGCTGCACCCATGCGAATGGGGCCGCCGGCTTCACTGTCGTTCTCGTTCATCGGTGCCGCCCTGGTGCTGCTGACGTTCGGCGCTCCGGCGCGACAAGCCGGCGCCCTGCTGGCCGTGGCGGCGGTGGCCATCGCGACGCTTTCGCTGACCGGATACCTGTACGGCGCGACGCATTTGTACACGATCCCCTGGCTGTCGGGCATCGCGCTGCAAACCGCGACGATCATCCTGATGCCGGCACACCCGCGCAGGAACCGATGCGCGCGATCCTCGCGCGCGGCGCTGCCGGAAAACTCGCGCGCCGCGGGTTGCCGCTGCTCGCGTTGATCGCGCTGACGCTCGGGGGGGCGCGACTTTTACTCGAGAGCAACGGCCTGGTCGACAGTGCGCTCGGCACCGCACTGCGGACCCTCCTGGAGATGGGGCTGCTGCTGGGAATCCTGTGGTGGGCGGTCGTGATGGTGCGAGGGCACGAAGAAGACCTGCGCACCAGCAGGGAAAAGTTGCGACGGCAGGGCAAGGAGTTGTCGGCATTTTTCGAGACCGCAGCCGTGGCACTGCATCGCGTCAGCCGCGACGGGACGATTCTTTGGGCCAACAATGCGGAGTTGAAGATGCTCGGATACAGTGCCGACGAGTACATCGG
>JBHEOD010000065.1:0-19829 GCA_046261745.1 Binatia bacterium | reverse complement strand
ATGATCGATCGCGTGGCCGCGGGTCTCGGCCGCCGGCTGGTCGAAGTTCCGGTCGGTTTCAAGTGGTTCGTGCCCGGCCTGCTCGACGGCTCGATCGGCTTCGGCGGCGAGGAAAGCGCCGGTGCTTCCTTCCTGCGCCGCGACGGCAGCGTGTGGACCACCGACAAGGACGGCATTCTGCTCAACCTGCTCGCGGCCGAGATTACCGCCTCGACAGGCCGCGATCCGTCGGAGCACTACCGCACGCTCGAGGAGCGCTTCGGCTCGCCGGTTTACGAACGCATCGACGCGCCGGTTTCGCCGGAAGGCAAGAAGAAGCTGGCCGCATTGTCGCCCGAGGCCGTGCGCGCGACGGAACTGGCCGGCGAGGCCATCGAAGCGAAGCTCACCAAGGCTCCGGGCAACGGCGCCGCCATCGGCGGGCTCAAGGTCACGACAAAGAACGGCTGGTTCGCGGCGCGCCCGTCGGGAACCGAAGACGTGTACAAGATCTACGCGGAGAGTTTTCTCGGGCGCGAGCATCTCGTACGCATCCAGGAGGAAGCGGCGAGCATTGTGGCGGCGGCGCTGGCGTAGGGAAGCTTCGTCATCGACACCTCGATTTCCTCTGCGCTTGTGGACATCCGCCGTCAGGCCGCCGCGCCTTCCCGATTCGCCGCCATTGCCGCCAGGATCATCTCCTTGATGTAGGCCGGCGCCTTGGTCGGCGAGCCGCAGTCGAACGGCGGCTGCGGATCGTACTCGATGGCGAGTTGCAGCGCCTTCGCGAAATCGTCTCCGCATTCGGCAGCAATCAGCGTCAGTCCCATGTCGATGCCGGCCGACACGCCGGCGCCGGTCACGATCTTGCCCTGGCGCACCACGCGCTGCTCGGTATAGCGCGCGCCGAAGGATTCGAGGCGCTCGACGCTCGCCCAGTGCGTGGTCGCGTCGAGCCCCTTGAGCAGACCCGCAGCGCCGAGGATCAGCGAGCCGGTGCACACCGACGTCGTCCACTTGGTGGTCTCGTGCGCGCGCGCCAGCCAGTCGACGATCTCGTGGTCCGCGAGCGCCGCCTCGTCGCCGGGTCCGCCCGGAACAAGCACGATGTCGGGACGCGCAACGTCTTTGAGCGAGGCCTCGGCCATCACCGTCAGCATGCCGGTATCGGTGACCACCGGCCCGGCCTTCTTCGCGATGAAGCGCAGGCGCGCGCCGGGAATGCGGCTCAGGACTTCGTAGGGGCCCATGCAGTCGAGGGCCGTGAAGCGGTCATACAGCAGAACGGTGATGTCCATGTTCCTTCTCCGTGCGGAACCGCGCGCGATACGCGCTCGGGTTGATGGCGAGGCCGCGCAGGAACGCGCGCCTCATCGTCTCGGCGGTGCCGAATCCGGTGGCGGCGGCGATCTCGTCGACGCCCTTGCCTGTATCTTCGAGGCGGCGGCGGGCGGCGCCGAGTCTTGCCTGTTCGACGAAGCGTGCAGGCGTCATGCCCACTTCACGCGCGAACGCGCGGGCAAAGTTGCGCGGGCTCATCGCCACTCGCCGCGCGAGCACTTCGATGCGCAGGTCTTCGTCGGGATGCTCGACGATCCACGCCTGCAGCTCGCGCAGCGGTTCGCGCTCGGCCATTTGCGCGGCAAGCTGGGCACTGAACTGGGACTGGCCGCCGGGGCGCTTGAGAAAGATCACCAGCATGCGCGCGGCCGCCAGTGCGAGCCGGCGGCCGTGATCCTCCTCGACGAGCGCGAGCGCGAGGTCCATGCCTGCGGTCACGCCGGCGGACGTCCACACGTTGCCGTCGCGCACGAAGATGGAATCGGGCTCGACGCGAACGTCGGGGTTCTCGCGCGCGAGAACGTCACAGAATCGCCAGTGCGTGGTGGCGCGACGGCCGTGCAGAAGGTTCGCGGCGCCGAGAAGGCGCGCGCCGGTGCACACCGACGCCACACGGCGCACGGTGGGCGCGGTGCGTTCCAGCCAGGAGACGTAGCGCGGGCGGCGCAGCGCAACCTCAACTCCGGCGCCGCCCGGCACCAGCAGCGTGTCGATGCTGCCGCGCAGTCCGCGAAGGCTGCGCGACGCAAAGACCTCGAGGCCGGATTCCATGCGCAGGGGTCCGGGGGTCTCGGCGGCAATCTCGACGCGGTCATGGGCGCCAACATCGGCACCACCGTCACGGCCTGGATTCTCGTCCTGAAGATCGGAAAATTCGGACTGCCGATCCTGGGTATCGCCGCCTTCTTTTATCTCTTCTCGACCAACGAAAGGGTGCGCTACCTGGGCATGGCCGTCATGGGCGGAAGTATGGTCGCCGCCCCGTCTGGCCGCAATGACATCCACCCCTCGGATCCAGCCACCACCTACAAAAGGGGGTCAGACCCCTTTTTCGTCTCGAGCGCGAGGGCTACCCGGAGCAGCCCAGGAAAAAGGGGTCAGACCCCTTTTTTGAGATCAGCGGGCCTTCATCTTCTCGAGGCCCTCGCGGAACTTCTCGCAGGGGTCGTCGTCGGCGGCGCGTGGGGTGAAGATGACGAAGTCGAACGGCAGGCTGCTGGAGTGAAACGCCTGGGCGTAGTCGTTCGGTGACTCGAAGTCGGCGATCACCTCGAGCATGGCCACCGAGACCACTCGACGCGACGCCGCCCGATGCTGCAGATAGACCGGAACGCCATAGTCCTTGCGCGCGTGCCCGGCGCCGGCGATGAGCACGACGCCGTCGCTGTCCGTTAAACCGAGAGCCTCCACGACCACGCCGGCCATCGTCTCATCACGCCGCCGTTGCGCTTCGATCATCGCCGTCACCATGCGCTCATTGGCGTACCCGCAGTGCGACTCCTCGATGTCGGCGGCCAGCGACGCGCGCGCTTCGTCATGCAGCGCAAAGCGATCGCTGGCCTCGTCCTGCGCGACCGTCCCCGCGTGGGCCATCGCGAGTCGCAGTTCGGCTCGCGAAAGGTTCGCGGCGCGAATCGGAAGGCCGGAGCCCAGTGCCGTTTCGAAGACCGGACGGTACGCGTCGAAGGGCGGCCAGCCGCTGCGCTGCCAGTCCACCGCGTCGGCCAGCGCCGAGGCGCGACGAGCGGCGTCCCCCTGCCCGGGAACGGCGTCCACCGCGGCCTGCCTGGTAATGTCGATTTGCTCGAAGGCGACCGCGGGACGGCGCCCGGCCGCGATCAGCCCCTGCAGCAGGCGGGCCTGGATGCGATGATGGTCGACGTTGTCGTGCTGCTCGCCGAGCAGCACGATTTCAGCCTTTGCCAGCCTGTCGACGAGCCTGTTCGTGCCCACGCTGCGATTGCGGGCGACATCATGAATACGCCCGATCAGGGGATGGCCGTGTTGAAGAGGCGAAATCCATTGGTCGGTACTGCGACCCGGCAAGTGGACGGAGACACCCCGTCCATACCCGGCCGCGCAACCGCTGGTGAGAATTGCCACGACAACGAGGGCGGCAATCGATGGCAGGCAACGGCATCCCATGAGACCCTCCCGTGCATGAACTCGCACGACGATTCTGCGGAGGAAAGCGCGCGCGACTCGGAGCCGCGCCATCGTGTGGTCATCGTCGGCGGAGGGTTTGGCGGGCTCACCGCGGCACGCGAGCTGACCGATTCGAGCAAGGTGGAGGTCACGCTGATCGACAAGCGCAACTTCCATCTCTTCCAGCCTCTTCTCTACCAGGTTGCGACGGGATCGCTGTCACCCGGCGACGTGGCCTCGCCGCTTCGCGAAGTGCTGCGCCGCAGCAAAAACACGCGCGTCCTGCTTGGAGACGTCGACGACATCGACGTGGAAGCGCGCTGCGTGCTGCTGCATGAGAAGGAATCCGGCGTTCCCGGACTGACACGCGTCCCCTACGACACCCTGATCGTCGCGACAGGCCTCGTCAGCAACTACTTCGGGCGCGACGAATGGGAACGCTGGGCGCCCGGCCTCAAGTCCATCGAAGACGCCACCGAAGTGCGTTCCCGGCTGTTGCTGGCATTCGAGGAAGCCGAGCGCGCCACCGACCCAGATGTGACGCGCGCGCTGCTCACGTTCGTCGTGGTGGGCGCAGGACCCACCGGGGTCGAAATGGCGGGCGCCATCACCGAATTCGCAGCGGACACGCTTCCCATCGAGTTCCGCCGCATTGCCCGGGAACGAGTGCGCGTCGTGCTGCTCGATGCCGGCCCGCGCGTGCTCGCCGCCTTCCGCGAAAATCTTTCGGCGGCTGCAGAGCGAGACCTCGTCGGCATGGGAGTCGAGGTGCGCACGTCGACCATGGTGCGCGAGGTCGACGACAGCGGCGTCGTAGTCGAATGCGGCGGCGGCGGTACCGACGGCAAGCGCGAGCGCATCGACGCGCGACTGATCGTCTGGGCCGCCGGCGTGCGCGGCACGCCACTCGTCGCGAGTCTCGCCTCGAACACCGGGACAGTGCTGACGCGACAGGGAACGATCACGGTGGAAGCGGATCTCTCGCTCGCCGGGCATCCGGAGATCCTGGTGGTAGGCGATGCCGCCAGCTTCGCGCACGGCAGTGAGCATCCGCTGCCCGGCGTCGCGCAGGTGGCGATCCAGCAAGGGCGATACGCGGCACGATCCATTCTCGCGCGACTCGAAGGGCCGCGGCTGCCTGCATTCGCGTACGACGATCGCGGCTCGATGGCGACGATCGGACGCGCCAAGGCGGTGGCCGATCTCGGATGGACGCAGCTCACGGGCTTCGTCGCGTGGACGGCCTGGCTGTTCGTGCACCTTCTCTTCCTGGTCGGCTACGAGAATCGCATCCTCGTGCTGACCCAGTGGGCCTGGTACTACGTGTGGCGTCGCCGCAGCGCACGCCTGATCACTTCCCGCCAGGAGGCGGAGCCACAGTAGGGCGGAAAATCAGCGCACTCGTTCGATGTACTGCCCCGAGGCCGTGTCCACGCGAATCCTCTCGCCTTCCTTCACGAACGGCGGCACGTTCAGCTTGAGGCCCGTCTCGAGCGTGGCCGGCTTCGGCGAGTTCGACGCGGTGGCGCCGCGCATTTCCGGCTGGGTTTCGACCACCGTCAGCTCGATGATCGGTGCCGGCGTGATGCCGATGGGCTTGCCTTCGTAGGTTTCCACCTCGATCTCGGAGTTGTCCACGAGGTAGTAGACGTTGTCGCCGAGCGCCTCGGCATCGAGCGTGATCTGCTCGTAGGTCTCCGTGTTCATGAAGTGGTAGTCGTCGCCCTCCTTATAGAGGTACTGCATCGTGTGCTGCTCGAGGGTGACGCGCTCGATCGACTCGGTGGAGCTGAAGCGCACCTCGGTAGCCAGTCCCGTCAGCAGGTTACGGATGCGGGCCTGCACGAACGCACGAAGGTTTCCGGGCGTGCGGTGCTGGAACTCGAGGACGCGGTGCGGTGCACCGTTGTAGATGATGACGATGCCCTTGCGGATTTCGCTGGCGTTCATGCGCAGATCTCCTGGAACGGCTGGCTGGGCGTGCCCGTGAAGGCCACCGAAGACGCGCGACCATACACGAGAGCCGCCCCGCCCGGAAATCGCCGCGCCCGGCGAACGGAAGCGGCGGCGGCGGGCGGAGGCCCGGCGATCGCGGCACGATTCGGGAGTGCGCCGGTTCAGGCTACATTCCCGGCGGCCAGAATCCGGAAATCCGTACCTGTCCCCGATTTCGAGTGAGAGGATGCCGCCCATGATCGAGAGCCCCATCGAATTGCACCAGTTCTCGCACTCGCACTTCAACGAGAAGGTGCGCTGGGCGCTCGACTACAAGGGCATCGCGCACGTTCGCATCAACTACATTCCCGGCCCGCACGCGCCGCAGATAAAACGGATGACCGGGCAGAACCAGGTGCCCGTATTGCGCATCGACGGGCGCACCGTGCATGGCTCGGCGGCCATCATCGACGTGGTCGAACAGCGCTTTCCGTCTCCCCCTCTTTATCCGGCCGACGCCGCCGCACGCAACGACGCGCTCGCCATCCAGGCCAGGCTGGACAAGGAACTCGGCCCCGAAGTGCGCCGCGCCGTCTTCGATGCCACCCTCGACGACGCCAACTTCGTCGTGGCGACCTTCGCGTCCGAGAAGCCGGCCTGGAAGCAGAAAGCGTATCTCGCCGCGTTCCCGCTCGTGCGAAAGGTGATGAGGAAGTCGATGAACATTGACCCCGAGACCGGACGGCGTGCGAAGGAGAGGGTGGACGTCCTTCTCGACTACCTGGCCGAAACGAGCGCGGCCACCGGCTACCTCGTGGGGAATTCGTTCAGCGTGGCCGACCTGACCGCGGCGGCCCTTCTCGGGCCCGTTGCGCTCGTCGATCATCCGGACATGCGCCAGCCGGAGCCGCGGCCACCACGCTTTTCGGCGCTTTGTGCGCAGTGGGCCGCTCACCCGGGCATGGCGTGGGCGCACGAGATCTGGCGCAAGCACCGCCCGCCGCGCCGAGGCGTCATGATCGCCTGACGGCCTCTGCTTCAACGAAGGCGCCTTCGTCCTTTGCGTGAGGGCCGGGTTGCCTGAGAGCGACGACTTGAACGCAGCCCCGGGCTGATACCCAACATTAGCGGAAGGCGACCTCAAACCCGTGAGCAACTGCCGATGTCGCGTAGAAGCAGCGCGCATGCACTGCAATGCCGGGGGCTTGCGTGCCCATCCTTCGCGCGCTAAAGCCGCCGCATGGCGACACATCCGAATCTCGCTGGTGGACACGCGGTAGGCTTCGGAGCCACTGCCCGTACAGACAACTGGTGGGTGGAGCCGCTGGTCACCGCTTCGGTGTTCCTGCTGTTCATCGTCTACACGACGTGGGCGGCGCTTCAGGGCGAGTACTACTACGCCAATCCTTACCTCAGTCCTTTCTACGCACCCACGCTGTTCAGTGATCCGACTGCAGCCGGTTCCGTTCCGGTTTCGCACACATGGTTCGGCGCGTGGCCTTCGTGGTGGCCCAGCTTCCTGCCCGCTTCGCCCGCGGTGTTGATCCTCGCGTTTCCCGGAAGCTTTCGCGCCACCTGTTACTACTACCGCAAGGCCTACTACCGCTCCTTCGCCGGGTCTCCTCCGGGATGCGCCGTGGGACCCCTCGCCGGCGCGCGCAAGTACGGCGGCGAAACCGGAATCCTCGTGCTCCAGAACGTCCACCGATACTCGATGTACTTCGCCGTCGCCTTCGTCTTCATGCTCGCCTACGACGCGGGCCTCGCGTTCGTTCGCGACGGCGTGTTCGGCATCGGCGTCGGTACCGTCATCCTCGTTATCAACACCATCCTCATCGGCGGCTATACGTTCGGTTGCCACTCGTTCCGCCACATGATCGGCGGCGGCAACGACTGCATGTCCTGCGGCAAGGCCACCATTCAGTACGGCGCTTGGAAGAAGGCCAGCTGGTTCAACGCCCGCCACATGCCGTTCGCGTGGGCCAGCCTGATCTGGGTGATGCTCGCGGACCTCTACATCCGTCTTCTGTCGATGGGAGTGATCACCGACTTGAATACCTGGGGGAGCTAGGGGAGCCCCGAGCCGGAGCCGCGAGCCGGCGAGCGGCGAGTCCAGTTCCAATAAGTAGGAGCGCGAAGCGCGACAATCAGGTTAGCCTCAGAACGCGCGCGGCGAGACAGTCCCGAACAAGAAGGAGCGCTAGAGCGCGATGATCAGATCAGCCTAAGGACACGATACCAGACCGACGGCGACCACCCGCCACCGAACACGCGGCCCTCGCCGCCACCAGAACAAGAGAACCACCCACCATGCTCGACGCCTCCCAAATCCAGACCATCGACCACGACGTCCTGGTCGTAGGCGCCGGCGGCGCCGGGCTGCGCGCCGCCATCGAAGCCAGCGGCAAGGGCCTCTCCACCGGCGTCATCTCCAAGAGCCTGCTCGGCAAGGCGCATACGGTGATGGCCGAGGGCGGCATGGCCGCCGCGATGGGCAACGTCGACTCACGCGACAACTGGAAGGTGCACTTCCGCGACACGATGCGCGGCGGCAAGTTCCTCAACAACTGGCGGATGGCCGAGCTTCACGCTCGCCAGGCCCCGGATCGCGTCCACGAGCTCGAGGAATGGGGCGCCGTTTTCGACCGCACCAAGGAAGGCCTGATCAGCCAGCGCAACTTCGGCGGACACCGCTACCCACGCCTCGCCCACGTCGGCGACCGCACCGGGCTCGAACTGATCCGCTCGCTGCAGGATCACGGCGTCCACCAGGGCATCTCGTTCCACATGGAGTGCACCGCGCTCGAACTGCTGATGGACAACGGTCGCATCGCCGGCGTGCTCGCCTACTGGCGCGAGACCGGCCGCTTCGTCGTCTTCCGCGCCCGGGCCGTCATCATGGCCACCGGCGGCGGCGGCAAGGCATGGCGGATCACGTCCAACTCGTGGGAGTACACCGGCGACGGCATCGCGCTGGCCTACGACGCGGGCGCCGAACTGATGGACGTCGAGTTCACGCAGTTCCACCCGACCGGAATGGTCTGGCCTCCTTCCGTGCGCGGCATCCTCGTCACCGAGGGCGTGCGCGGCGACGGCGGCATTCTGCTCAACAACAAGGGCGAGCGCTTCATGTTCAACTACATCTCCGAGCGCTTCGCGCCGGAGACGGCGGCCACCGTGGAGGAGGCCGACCGGTGGGTGAACGGCGACAAGAACGCGCGCCGTCCGCCCGAACTCCTCACCCGCGACGAAGTCGCACGAGCGATCAGCGCCGAAGTGAAGGCGGGGCGCGGTTCCCCGCACGGCGGCGTCTTCCTCGATATCGCTTCGCGCCGCCCGGCCGACTTCATCAAGCGCAAGCTGCCGTCGATGTACCACCAGTTCATCGAGCTGGCGGAAGTGGACATCACCAAGGAGCCCATGGAAGTGGGTCCGACCTTGCACTACTTCATGGGCGGCATCCGCGTCGATGCCGACACCCAGGCCACCACCGTCCCCGGTCTGTTCGCGTGCGGCGAGTGCGCCGCCGGACTGCACGGTGCCAATCGCCTCGGCGGCAACTCGCTGTCCGACCTCATCGTGTTCGGACGCCTGGCCGCCATCGGCGCCGCCGACTACATCGGCGCGCTGCCGTACAAGCCCACTCCCGCGGACGACCAGATCACGGCGGCCGTGCGCCGCGCCACCGAGATCCTGCGTCGCGAGAAGGGCACCAACCCCTACATCCTGCACGAGAAGCTCGAAGAGACGATGGGCCAGTACGTCGGCATCGTGCGCATCAAGGACGAACTCGAGGCAGGCATCAAGGCCGTCGAGGCGTTGCAGGAAGAAGCCGCCACGCTCAAGGCGCCCGGCGCGAGCCAGTACAACCCCGGTTGGCACGAGGCGCTGTCGATGCGCTCGCTGCTGATCACCGCCGAAGCAGTCGCCCGCGCGGCGCTGATGCGCGAAGAGAGCCGCGGCGCCCACACCCGCCTCGACCACCCCGGCGAGAGCCCGGAGTGGGTCAAGTACAACGTGATCATCAAGCGCGGCGCCACCGGCAGGATGGAAGTCGAGAAGCGAGCGAGGCCGGAGGCACCTGCCCACCTGTCGGCGATCGCGAACGCAAAGATCGAGGACCTCGAGTCCGGCAAGGTTGGCGCCGACGTCGCCTGAGGCGACGCGCGGACGCCTGCGAGGAAGCATCATGGCCAAGCGGAAATTCCGGGTGTGGAGGGGCAACGCCGAAGGCGGCGCGTTTGCCGAGTACGATGTCGAAGTGGAGCCGGGCATGGTGGTGCTCGACGTGCTTCACCGTATCCAGTCGCGGCAGGCCGAAGACCTGGCCATCCGCTGGAACTGCAAGGCCGGCAAGTGCGGCTCGTGCAGCATGGAGATCAACGGCCGTCCGCGCCTGTCATGCATGTCGCGCATGAACAGCTTCACCGAAGACGAGACGATCACCGTCCAGCCGCTCAAGACCTTCCCCGTCATCAAGGACCTCGTCACCGACGTGTCGTGGAACTATGCGCAGAACAAGCGCATCCCGCCGTTCAAGCCGCGCCCGCGCGAGGCCGACGGCACGCACCGCATGTACCAGGAAGACGTCGATCGCGTGCAGGAATTCCGCAAGTGCATCGAGTGCTACCTGTGCCAGGACGTCTGCCATGTGCTGCGCGACCGCAACGAGAAGGCAGCATTCGTGGGCCCGCGCTTCATGATCCGGCTGGCCGGCCTCGAAATGCACCCGCTCGACACCGACGACCGCGTGCCCGAGATCCGCAAGGAATTCGGCTCCGGCATGTGCAACATCACGCGCTGCTGCACCGAGGTGTGCCCCGAGCACATCCAGATCACCGACAACGGCATCATCCCGCTCAAGGAGCGCGTGGTGGACCGCTACTACGACCCCATCGCGATCATCGCGCGCAAGCTCACCGGCAAGAAGGTGGCAACCGAGCCGCGCGCATCCGCCAAGGCGAAGACACCGGCCGGGTGAGGCCTCGGACGCGGGCGAGAGCCTGAGGAGCGCGGATGCCGTCGCCAACGGGACGGTCCCCGCGGAGCGGACCGAACCTCCGCGTTCCCTGACCGCTGACCGGCCTCGCCGGCCGCATGGTCACGGCCGCTCCTTCGGGATAGGGGTGGCGCATGCTTCTCCTCGATCCCAAACACCACGACCGTGAGTACCCCGACGAGCGTTCGCGCGAAGTCATGCGCGCCGTCATCGACTTCTTCGAACGCAAGGGGAAGCAGGCGCTGAAAGACGACGACCGCGCGAACGTGTGGTACGCGGATTTCCTCGAATTCGTGAAACGCGAGCGCATCTTCGCGACGATGTGCACGCCCGAGGCGTACGGCGCGGCCGACTCGCGCTGGGACACCTGGCGCAACTCGGAGTTCGGCGAGATCCTCGGCTTCTACGGCCTCGCGTACTGGTACACATGGCAGGTCAGCGTGCTCGGGCTCGGCCCCATCTGGATGAGCCGCAACGACGCGGCGAAGGCCAGGGCCGCGGCACTGCTCGAAGACGGGGCCATCTTCGCATTCGGGCTGTCCGAGAAGACCCACGGCGCCGACGTCTACTCCACCGACATGATCCTCACCGCCCAGGGCGACGGCACCTGGCGCGCCAACGGCGAGAAGTACTACATCGGCAACGCCAACGCCGCGCGCATGGTCTCCGTGTTCGGCAAGCTCACCGACACGGACGAATACGTGTTCTTCGTCGCCGACTCGCAGCACCCCAGCTTCGAAGTCGTCAAGAACGTCGTCAACAGCCAGAGCTTCGTTGCCAACTTCGCGCTGCACGACTACCCGGTCACGCCCGGCGACATCCTGCACCGCGGCGACGACGCGTGGAACGCCGCGCTCAACACCGTCAACATCGGCAAGTACAACCTCGGCTGGGCGTCGATCGGCATCTGCACGCATGCGCTTTACGAGGCCATCACGCACGCGTCCGGCCGCGTTCTTTACGGCATGCACGTCACCGATTTCCCACACGTGCGGCAGATGTTCGTGGACGCGTATGCGCGACTGGTCGCGATGAAACTGGTGGCCCTTCGTGCGGCCGACTACATGCGCTCGGCGTCCCTCGAGGACCGGCGCTACCTGCTCTACAATCCGGTCGTCAAGATGAAAGTCACCACGCAGGGCGAGGACGTGATCAACCTGCTTTGGGACGTGGTGGCCGCGCGCGGCTTCGAGAAAGACTCGTACTTCGAGATGGCCGCACGAGACATCCGTGCGCTGCCCAAGCTCGAAGGAACCGTGCACGTCAACATCGCGCTGATCGTCAAGTTCATGCCGAACTACTTCTTCGGCCACGCCGAGTACCCGCAGGTGGAGCGGCGCAGCGACGCGGCCGACGACACGTTCCTGTTCGAACAGGGCCCGGCCAAGGGCCTCGGCGCCATTCGCTTCCACGACCCCGAGGAGATCTTCGCGGCCTTCGACCTGCCGAACGTCGTCGTGTTCCGTGAACAGATGGCCGCGTTTCGCCTCCTGCTGATGACTTCGCCGCCGAGCGAGGAGCAGCGCCGTGACATCGACTTCCTGATGGCGGCCGGGCAGATCTTCGTGACCATCGTCTACGCGCAACTCGTGCTCGAGAACGCTCGCATCTATGGGAAGGAAGCGGGGAAGGAAGCGGGCGAGGAAGCGGGCGTGGAAGCGGGCGTGGACGCGCCGCTCGTCGATCATATCTTCGACGTGCTCGTGCGCGACCTCTCCGGCCATGCACTGGCGCTCTACAGTAAGCCCAGTTCGACGGCGGAGCAGATGGCCGGCTGCCTCGAGATGATCCGCAAGCCGGCGGTCGACGCCGACCGCTACCAGAGAGTCTGGAAGGAAGTGCACGCGCTGGCCGGGCGCTACCAGATGAATCCCTAGCAGGTTCCCGTCCGGTTTGGCGCCGCGGCTCCCGGCGCCTAGGATCGCCGCATGTCCATCCCCCAGTGTCCTCGCGTCGTGGTTACCGGCGGCGCCGGCGGTCTCGGCCGCGCCTTCTGCCTCGCGCTCGCGCAGCGCCGGGCAAGGATCCTGATCGCCGACCGTGATTTCACTGCCGCCGGCGAAACGGGTCGTCTCGTGAACGAATCCGGCGGCACCGCGCACGTGGTGACTTGCGACGTGGCCAAGTCGGCGGAGGTCGATGGACTGCTCGCGCTTGCCGACGAATACCTGGGCGGCGTCGACCTGCTCATCAACAACGCGGGCGTCGCCGTCGGCGGACCGGTCGGCGAGGTGCCCCTCCCCGACTGGGAATGGATCATGGGCATCAACCTGTGGGGCGTCATCTACGGCTGCCACGCGTTCGTGCCGCGCTTCAAGGCGCAGCGCTCCGGGCACATCCTCAACGTCGCGTCGGCGGCAGGGCTTTTGTCGGCGCCCGAGATGGCGCCGTACAACGTCACCAAGGCCGGCGTCGTCGCACTATCCGAGACCCTCTCGGGCGAACTGCGTGAACACGGCGTCGGCGTCACCGTGCTGTGCCCGACGTTCTTCCAGACCAACATCCTCGCGAGCAGCCGCCGCACGCAGGCCCCCGACGGCGTCGAAAGCGTGGTGGCCGCGCGCATGGCGCAGTCGAAGCTGCAGGCCGACGGCGTCGCACGCGCGGCCCTCAAGGGATGCGACCGGGGCGCGCTGTACGTGGTGCCGATGACGGACGGCAAGTGGGCGTGGCGAATGAAGCGGCTCGCGCCCGAGCGTTACCACGCGATGATGCCGAAGCTGCTCGCCGCGATGCGCGCGAAAGCGGCGAGGATGGGCTGAGCGCTTCCCCTCACAAGCGCGCGGAATGGCCCGATCCCCTGCCCGTGCTATGACCTCGAAGTGGCTTCTCTTTCGCGAAAGACGCTCGACGACCTCAAGCGGCGACACCTTGCGTTTCTCGAGCAGCGACTTGCATCGGAGCAAGCCCGCGCCGACTGGTCCGAGGCGTTCGGCAACGCCTTCGAGCGCATCCTCGCGCTTCGGATCCGCGACATGCTCGAACCGTCCGCCCTCTCGAACGCACTCGGCCGGGCGCTGACGGCCGACAGCGTTCGACGCTTCTTCGCACCGGTTGCGCGCGACGTGCACCGCCGCGTGCTCGATTCGCTGCGCACGAACCGCACCAGTCTCGGGGACTACGTGCCGGCCGAGGCGCGCCGCGAGATCGACGCGATCCTCGAGAGGCGCGACCTCATCCCCGCCGCGCTGATCCGCAAGATCTTCGAGCAGAAGGTCGTCATCGACGCGGTCGACGACACGCTCTACGACGGCCTGATGCAGTTCAACACCACCGTCAACCCGTTCTTCGCCGACTGGGGCCTGCCGTCGATCGTCAAGCGAATGCCGATCGGCGGAAGCCTGATCCTGGCGTCGATGGAAGCCATGCGCTCGGAGTTCGATCGCCGCCTCGAGCCCGAGATCCGCAAGTTCGTCGCATCGTTCTCGAGGCGCGCGACCACCGAGCTCACCGATGCGTTCATCACCCGCAGCGACGAACCCAAGTTCATCGAGCTGCGCAAGAACATCGTCGCATTCCTGTACTCGGAATCGCTGGCCGACCTGCTGAGCGGTGTCGACGAAGAAACGGCGGACCACGCCGCGAAGGCCGCCGAGAACGTCGTGCTCGACCAGCTCGAGCACGCCCGCTTCGTGACGAGCCTGCGCCGGTTTCTCGAGGATTTCGTCGAGGCAGAGGGCGACGCGACCATCGGCCAGTGGCTCGAAGCCGTCGGCGCAACGGGCCGGCCCGAACCGGAAGCGTGGGCGGAACTGCTGTGGCCCCACGTCCGGCGCGCGATGACGAGCCCCCTCGTGCGCGACTACCTGCGCAAGATCACCGCCGAGTTCTACGACTCCCTGGAAGGCTGACGCCGCGATTCGCCGCGCGACGCGACCAGCATCAACACGCTTGCGGCGACGCACAGCCACGCGAACCAGTCGCCCCAGCGCGAGTACAGGCTCGGCACGCGCAGCAGGCGCACGTCGCGCACCAGCGTCTCACGCGAGAACTTGCGGGTCTGCGCAATGAGCACGCCGCGCGCGTCCACGAACGCGCTGATGCCGGTCGTGGTGGAGCGCACCAGCGGCAACCCGTGGAGGGCCGACTGGACGGCAGCGAGCATCAGGTGCTGGCTCTGCTCGGAGGAATCTCCGTACCATGCATCCACAGTCACGTTGACGATCAGGTTGGCGTCGGTACCGACCGCGGCACGCACGAAGCCCGAGCGGATCGCCTCGTAGCAGATCAGGAACACGAATCGCGCCGGGCCGGACGTGTACTCGGGAACCTCGCGACCTGCGCCGTAGTTGCCGGCGGTGCGGATGCGGTCGAAGCCGGGGATCACGTCGCGCAGCGGCACGTACTCGCCGAAGGGAACGAGGATGTTCTTGTCGTAGCGGCGGTCGAGGAGGCCATCGCCGAAGATGCGGAAGGCCGAGTTGTACGTGACCGGCGGATCGGACGGCTCGAGGTGGTCGGCACCTGTCCACACCTCCGCGCCGCTCGTGCGCACGAAGTCGCGCGCCGCGACGTTGCGGGTGAGTCCCGGGTTGGAGCGCAGCGCACCCTCCGGCCACACGTACACGTCGATCGGACGACCGTCGGATACCTGCGCGGCGGCCTCGCGGGATAAAGCGACCATGTCCTCCGCGTACGCGCTGCCTTTCATTCTCGAGAGCTGGCGTCGCCGGTCGATCGTGTGGTTCGGCTGCACGAGCGCCACGCGCAGCACCGGCGCCGCCCGTTCGGCAGCCTCGATCTCGCCGAGGCGCACCGCCGAGTATCCGAGTGCCAGCACGACCAGGCCCGCGAAAACCGCGACGTTGCGCATCCATTCCCGGCGCACTCCGCCCGACAGCCCCTGCAGCACAACGGCATTGCAAAGCATGACGAGGAAACTGACGCCGGTGACGCCCGTGGCAGCACTGACGAGAAAGAGTTGCGGAACCTGGTACCAGGCGTCGCCCTGCAGGTAGCCGAACAGGTGGGGGTTCAGGAACTCGAGCGCGCAGAACCACGCGGCAGCCGCCAGCGGCCAGAGCGTACCGCTGAGGCGACACACGCGTGCCAGCCCCCACGCGAACACTCCGGCGTGAAAGCCCATCGCGATCGCGAACAGCAGCCATACCAGCAGCGCGGCCGCCTCCGGAAGATTGCCGAAACGGCTGATCGTTCCCGGCAGCCATCCAAAAATGGTCAGCGTGGCCGAGATGCCGACCAACCAGCCCGCGCCAAGCGCGCGCCAGCCGTCGAGGCGCGAGAACACCCACAGAGCCGGAACCCACGCCACCGGATGCAGAGCGACGACATTCCACGGCGGCGAGATCGCCGCCTGCACGACGCCCGAGAAAAGCAGGGCTGCGAGAGTAACGAGCATCGTCGAAATCCGGGACAGGTACGGATTTCCAGAATCCGTACCTGTCCCGGGTTTCTGTGTCAGAACCAGTTCAGACCGTCGTTGGAGTTGAGGATCTCGGTGCTGCGTCCGACCGCGACGAAGGTTCCTTCGCCGTGCGCCACGCCCTCGAGGTCGTGCGAAGTGTCGGACGCCCTTTCGACGAACGGTGCGCCGTCCTTCGACGCGAGGATGGTGCCGCCGCCGCCGACAGCCACGACGACCCCCTCGGCGATCACGACGTCGCGCAGGTTTTCGGTGGTGGCGGTGGCCAGCGGCGTCCAGTCAACCCCGTCGTCCGACTCCAGGATCACGCCGTTGAGACCGACCGCCACGAAACGGCCCTCACCGAAGGTCACTGCGCGCAGGTCCACCGTTGTTCCGGAATCCCGATGCGTCCAGTCGATGCCGCCGGGCGAGGTGAGCAGCACGCCGCCCTCTCCCACGGCTACGAAGCGGTTGGCGCCGAACGCTACGTCGATCAGGTCGCCGTTGGTCGTCGACTCCTCGAAACTCCAGGAGCCGGCGTTGCCCGAGCGAAGCAGCACTCCGTCGTCGCCGACGATCACGAACGCATTGTTGCCGAACGCGGCGCCGCGCAGCGTGCGGTAGGTGGGCAGGTACTGCACGAACCAGTTGGCCGTGTCGGTCGACGTCACTACCACGCCGTCTTCGCCTACGGCCACCCAGACGTCCTTGCCGAACGTGATCCCGCGCAGCGAGCCTTCCCCATTGGAGGCCTGTTCGTAAAAGTCGTAGCCGTCCGACGAGTTGGCGATCGAGTAGTTTTCGCCGACGGCCACGAAGGTTCCGTCGGCGTACCCGACGGCAAGCAGGTTGGGGGGGTACTCGTCCTCGAACAGATCGTCGCCGCCGCAGCTGCCCAGAAGCAGCGCGGCCAGGGCGGCCAGCGGCACGAGGGGAAAACGTAGCTCGATCATGGGTACCTCCGGTTCTGCGTGAGAGGCTGAATTGCCCGCCATCGGCGGCGAATGCAACGAGGAATCGTCACACCGCGGCGGTTTCCCCCAGCAACTCCACGATGCTGTCGACCGTGTCGAAACGAATCGGGTCGAAGTCGTCGGCGTCGATCTCGAGCCCAAAGGCCGCTTCGAGGGCCGACAGGATGTCGACCACGTCGAGAGAGCTCAGCCGCCCCGAGACCAGCAGCGAATCCGAGTTGCCGAACGGCTTCTCGTCGCCTGCCTCGGCGAGCGTGCGCGCGACGATGCTCCTGACGTCGTCGCGGCGGATCATGGCTTACACTCCCACCGATTCCTCTGGCGAGGCCTTTCTTGTGGCTTCACGGCATTCCCCTATGGAACGAACAGGCTCACGTACAGCCGGCCGTAGTCGGCCAGCGCGTGTGGAGTGCGCACATCGAGCACCCCGAGCAGGCAGTAAAAGAACAGCACGCCCGCCGTGGCGAGCACGCGGCGAATTCCGCGCGGCTTTTCGCGCCGGCGCGCCAGCAGCCGCATCTGCGAGACCGCGATGCTGACGCCGAGAACGGCCGCATAACAACCGTAGACCCGGTACGCGACCAGGGCGTCCCAGAAGCCGAGCCGGAAGATCTCGTGGCTGTCGCGGTAGAAGTGGAACAGGAAGTTGCCGAATCCGGCCGCCATGAACGTGGCGACGAACAGCCTCAGCTTCGGCCTCGACCGGAAATAACGCAGGTACGTCGGATAGAAGAAGAAGGTCGCGAGCAGCTCCTTGAAGTAAAAGTAGAAGCGGTTGTAGAACTCAGCCACCGACGTCGACAGCAGCGCCCAATCGGTGTTGGGGGCCGCGTTGTAGCCGGCCATCCGGCACGTCGCGATGATCGCGTGTCCCCACGTCATCATGTGCAGCACCGTCAGCATGAACTCCGAGACCACCGCCGCCCAGCGCGTCGCGAACGGCAGCGGCACGCCCTGAACCTGGCTCTCGAGCACCGCGGCGATCGGCGGCATCCCCGCGGCGGGAAGCCAGAACAGCAACTCTGCCAGCATGCCGGCCTGCTCGCCGTGCGGCGCGTAGACCGCCAGGCGAAACCCGTCCATCGCGAACGTCAGCACGGCGGCCCAGGCCATCAGCCTCAGTCCCGCGAGTTGCGAGACCGCAAGTTGTTCGGCATCGCGCGCCTCGACGCGCTCGAGATAGGCGGCCCCCTTCCCGATCGGCACGTTGCTGAAACCCCAGAACGGCCGCCAGTACCCGAGCTGGCGCACGGCCGGCGGCGCGCCGCGCAGCCGGCTCTCCGACGCCGCGTACGCGAAGAACCAGACGTAGCTTCCGAGCGCCATCGCCGAAGCCGTCACGACGAACCACGCAGGCCCCTGCAGCGAACTGCCGCCCCCCACCAGCATCGCGGTCAGCAGCACGAGCAGCACGAGCACGGGTCGGCGGCCAACGAGCGACTTCGGCCTGCGCCGCACGAGCTCGACGAACAAGCAGCCGAACGCGATGATCGCCAGCACCACGACCGGCCACGCGGAAGCCAGCGCCGCAGCGCCGCGTTCGGAACCGAGCGCGGCAAGCTGCTCGACGCCAACCGGCGGCGAGACGAGCACGACGGCGACGGTGGCGAGGGCCAGCAGCGTGCGGCGATGCTGCGGAAGGAGAGACAGCACGGCGAGGAAGAGCCCTACGACCGGCCATGCGATCGCATTGGTGACGGCCAGCAGTACCGTGAACGCAGCAACCAGCCCGAGCCGTCCGGCAATTGTTTGCAGCCACGCCGCGGCAGGCGCGGCGGTGGTTTCCACGGCGGGCGTCGCTGCCGCTTTCCCACCGGGAGAAGTTTTCGATTTCACGGCGGGCGACGCTCCCATGGCGACGACGGGAGTCGGCGCCGAACTCACCGCGGCGGCCCGCGCGACGCCCGCTTCGGTAGCGTCCCGCTTCACGGCTTCTGTTCCAGCAGCGCACGCAGCGCGTTGCGGTCCACCTTGCCGTTGGTCGAAAGCGGCAGCGCGTCGAGAACCCGAAACTGGCGCGGCACCATGTACGCGGGAACGAGGCCGGCCAGCCGCGAGCGAATCTCGGAGAGAGAAGTGGCCGGCGCGCACACGAACGCGGCGATCCCGGTGGCGCTGCCGCCCACGATCGGCCACGCCACGGTGGCCACCGCGTCGGTTCCGCTCGCGACGCGAAGGTGGGCCTCGAGATCTTCCAGCTCGATGCGATGGCCGAGCACCTTCACCTGGTTGTCGATGCGGCCGAGACAATGAAGCACGTCGTTGCCGTCGCGGTAGGCGAGATCGCCCGTCAGGTACCACCGCGTGCGGCCGAGGCGCGGATGATCGAGCAGCGGGAAACGGCGCGACGTCTGCTCGGGATCGTCAAGGTAGCCGTCGGCAACCTGCGGCCCGTGAAGCGCCAGTTCGCCGGTTTCGCCGGCCGCGACGAACCTGCCTTGCTCGTCGACAATTTCGGCTTCCAGTCCGGCGTACGGCTTGCCGATCGCCATCGTCCCCCGGCCCGGCGTCGCGACGACGGGATCGGTCAGCCGCTGCACCGTGCAGGCCACGGTGGCCTCGGTGGGACCGTAGTGGTTGTCGACGACGCTGCTCGGCGCGGCCGCCTGCCACGCCTTCGCGGCTTCGACGGGCAGCGCCTCGCCAATGAAGTAGGAGATGCGAAGCGTCGGGAAGATGCCTGGCGCGAGCAGCTTCATCCTGGTCGCGATCGAGATCACCGACGGAACCGAAGTCCAGACGGTAAGCTCCTGCTGGCGGATGAAGCCGGCCGGCGCCATCACGCGCGACTCGGGAACCACGTGCAGCGACGCGCCGGCATCGAACGCCGCGAAAATCTCGAACACCGACAGGTCGAAGGACGGCTCGCAGAACTGACCGGCGCGGTCACCGGGATGCATCGCGTAGAGATCGCGCATGGCCGACAGGAAGTGCGCAAGGTTGCCGGCCGTCACGACGACGCCCTTGGGCACGCCCGTCGTGCCCGACGTGAAGATGATGTACGCCGGATGGTCCGGCCCGACGACCGCTGGAGAAGACGGCTCGCCGCCGCCCGGCAAGTCGTTCCAGAGCGTCAGGCACGGCGGGAACG
>JBHEOD010000064.1:16510-19859 GCA_046261745.1 Binatia bacterium | reverse complement strand
GTCCGCATGGCTGGGAATGGAGATCGACGACGCTGCCAACGCGACGCACGCGACCCTCATCTCGACGAAGAAGAGTCGCATTTCCGTCTGGGTGATTCCCACCAACGAAGAACTGATGATTGCGCGCCACACGGCCGCGTTGCTCGGGCTGAACGCCGCCGCGAGCTGAGGAGAGGTTCACCGCTCGCCGTACAGGGAGGCGGCCGCGGCGGTGTACGCACCTGGCTCGCGTCCGCTCCTGCGGAGGTCGTCGGAATTTTGTACACGACGGAATTAACCGCGCCGGACGTTCTCGATCACAATGCCGGCTGCGGGGCTGCGCGCGAGCGGCCCGTCCGCGGTGAGAAGCGGCGCATCGAAGCGGGAGGCGACCGCAAGGTAGAGCGCGTCGTACGCGGTCACATTGTCGCGGAACTCCGAGGCTCCTCTCAGGAGGGAGACACTCGAGACTCGCCGTAGAGGCCAGGCGGCGAGGTCGTCGATCGCTTCCTCGGCCCGCTTTGGATCGAGACGACGTTGGAGAGTCGCGCGCCGCAGCACCGCAAGAACTTCCGCGTCGAGGATGTCGGGGGCCAGAAGATCGGATCGGACGAGGCGAGGCTGGAGAGCCACGCCGAGGGGCGTTCGAAGCAGGAACTCGACAGCGATGGAGGCGTCGACAACCAGCCTCACAGCCGGCGTTCCCGTTCCTCGCGCTCGTCGCGCAGGAGATCAGCGATCGGCGCGCCGAGTTCCACCGAGGTGCGGGTTTCCAACTGTGCGAGAAATCGCTCGTGCTCGAGTTCGTGCCGGACGGCCTCGAGAACCACGTCGCGAATGGTGGTCCCACGCCGCGCGGCACAGTTGCGAAGCCGTTCGTGAAGCTCGTCGGGGACGTCCTTTACCTGCAAATTCGCCATGGGATGCTTTTAGCATGCCCGGGGCATGCTACCAATCGGCTCGCCACTGCCTGGCGCCGGAAGGCCGGGCAACTCCGCCCACACCGTCCGGTCGGACGGCTCAGCGACTGTCAGTTCCGTGGAGCGGCGGGCGGTTCTAGCGCTGCTCCGACAGCGCCTGCGGCGCTTCTGAAACGAGTCGGCAAAAACGATCCTGCTTGAACCTCCCATGTTGGTTGGGGGGGACGAGGCGTAGCCAGAGCGGGTAACTTGGCGTTCTTGATCCCGACCAGTCGCAGCCAACGACAGTCGCGACCTCATGTCCGGGGAGTCGCGTCTGGCAAGTGACCAGAAGCTCGCTCCGGGCACGGTTCAGAACGACAGCACGTAGCCCTTCTTCGGATCAGCCCGTCCTTCCAGCGTGTCCTTGTAGACGCGCTCGATCGCGTCGTTGCCGGACGCGCGCTCAACGGAGATCCAGCCGTGAACCCTGGGCAGGAACGACAGCCATCCCTGGCTCATGCGCTGCTGAAGGCCGGCCGCGCCCCAGTCGGCCGTGCGCTTGTCCACCTGCGACGGCGCGAAGAACAGGGTGGGGGTGGGGCCCGGGAACTCGTGCCCGAAGGCCAGGTTCTCCCAGTGGGTGCCGCCGACGCTGCAGCTGTATCGCAGCGCTTCCCCGAAGTGATGGTGCACGGCCGAGGTAACCTTGGCGTCGCCGGCCATGTCCACGAACACCGACGGTGTCACCGGCAGCGATTCGATCTCGTCGTAGGTGACCACGCGGTGGTAACAGCCGAGGCCCTCGACGAACGCCTTGTTCGCGGGCGAGGTGAGACCGACCACCTCGCACTTGTCGCGGCCATGCTGCGACAGGCAGAACGCCAGCCCGATGGATGTCTTGCTCGACGCACTCGAGACCACCACCGACTTGGCACCGAAGAAATCTGCTTCGGCGAGGAAGTCGTCGATCAGCCAGCCGGTCAGGAACAGCACGCGGAAAAGCATCTGCTCGGCTTCGTGCTTCGCGTCGTAGCCCGGATCGGCGGCGCAGCGCACGTACTGGTTGTAGATTGCGGCGAGTTCGCTGCGGTGCGGCGCGGCCTCGACGAAACCGCCGGGAGTAACGTTGCCGGCGTTTGCCACGAAGTGCGTCGACATCGGCAGATAACCGAAGATGCGCTCGCCGGCGGCGACGTCGGGATGGGCCGAGCGTTCGACCACCGCGAACCCCCACACCGGAACGGTGCCCCAGCCTTCGCGTGCCGGAAAGAATGCCCAGTATCGCATCGCGTCGCCGAACACCGCGTAGGTGACGTTGTTGGCGGTGAACGCGAAGGAGTCGACGGCCAGCAGCACCTGTCCGGGCTCGAGCTTGACAGAAGCGGGATCGGGCGCCGCGGCGAACTCGGTGCTGTGAAGGTCGTCGCGGCGGATCAGGAAGTCGGTAGCGGCGGTGGTTGTCATGGTACTCACTCCAGTTACGCGAGGCTCCGAAGAGATGGGATCACGGACGAGAGGGCCTGACCTTGTCTGCCCCGTTTGTTTCTGCAGCCCCGTCGGCCGGCGGCGCTTCAGTCGCCAATGGGGAAAGGGGTCTGACCCCTTATTCTTGCGGGCGGCGTTTCAATCGCCAATGGCAGCAGCGACGAGGCGGCGCAAATGCGCGAGGTCGACCACGATCACGCGTCCGTAGTCCACCGCGACAATGCCTTCCCTTTCCCACAGCTTGAGCTGCTTGCCGGCGCTCTCGCGCGTCACGCCGGTGAGGCGTCCGAGTTCATCCTGCGAGATGCGGACCGCCGGTCCGCGTGGCGTCATCTCGGCCCGCTCGGCATCGGCGGCCAGGTGAAGCAGCTTCTTTGCAAGGCGCGCGGGCAGGCTGAGAAAAGACGCGTCGATGATGATGTCCTCGGCCGTGCGGATGCGGCGCGAGAACAGCTCGACGAAGCGCAGCAGGAGCTCGGATTCGCTGCGACAGAGCGCGAGAAGATCGCGCTGGGCGAGGACGTGAAGGCGCGTCGCTTCGGCGGTGCGGGCATCGACGATGCGGGGCCCGCCGTCGAAGAGGCCGATCTCGCCGAACCACTGTCCGGGGCCGGCATAGTCGAGCACCACTTCCTTGCCTTCGACCGACGCGGCGCTGAAGCGCACGCGCCCTTCCGCCACGCCGTAGAATGCGACGGCCTCGTCGCCGCGAAGGTAGACGACGGAGTCGCGTTCAAAGTTGCGCACGATGAGGACTTCGCCGATGCGGCTGCGCCCGGCGCTCGAAAGGCCGCGGAACAGGGGGCTTGCGTCAATGAGTTGGGCCTTGTCCAAGATGGGCTCCGCTGCGCGAACGGGACGGAGATCGGGGTCCGCCCCGGCCGTGTCGTCGCCGCGGCCGTGCGTGATGTCGTTTCGGGCATCCAGCCACCCGGATCAACTCTTTTTACGGATTGAGAGATTGCTCGCAGTCTCCGCCCGCC
>JBHEOD010000064.1:7069-16500 GCA_046261745.1 Binatia bacterium | reverse complement strand
GCGTAAGGTCCCCGCCACGAAGCGCCGAAATCCGGGAGAAAAATCCGGAACAGGAACAGAACTCGTGGGACAGCCCACCCGGGAAAATCCGGGACAGGTACGGATTTCGCGGGAATCCCACTCCGTCCTCCATTTTTCGGCCCTCCGAGGAGCCTCATGCGAAACCCAGCCGTTGCCGAACTCCCCAGCGTCCGCGATCTCGTTTCCGCCGAGGAATGGGCGATCCGCGAGGATCTCGCCGCCTGCTACCGCCTGGTGGCCCACTACGGCTGGGACGACATGATCTTCACGCACATCTCCGCGCGTGTGCCGGGCGAGGAGGACCACTTCCTCATCAATCCTTACGGCCTGCTGTTCGAGGAGATCACGGCCTCCAGCCTCGTCAAGGTGGACCACGACGGCCACGCCCTCCTCGACACCGGGGCGCTCACCAATCCTGCCGGCTTTACCATCCACAGCGCGGTGCACATGGCGCGCACCGACGCCGGCTGCGTGATGCACCTGCATACGCTCGACGGCACCGCCGTCGCGGCGATGACGGACGGCCTCCTGCCGCTCAACCAGACGGCGCTGCTGGTGCGTGACACGCTCGCGTACCACGATTACGAAGGCGTCGCGCTCGATCACGACGAAAGGCCGCGCCTGGTGGCCGACCTCGGCCGCAAGTCAACAATGCTGCTGCGCAACCACGGTACGCTCGCGCTCGGAGCGACGGTGGCCGAGGCCTTCACGAAAATGTACTTCCTCGAGCGCGCCTGCTCGATGCAGGTGCGCTCGCTGGCGGCAGGCCGCACGGCGCTGTCGCTGCCGGCCGACGAAGTCATCGCAAAGACAGCCGAGCAGGGGACGAGCGGACTCGAATTCGTCGCGAACCTGCTCTGCTGGCCCGCGCTGCGCCGCATGCTCGACCGTCGCGACGCCGGCTACCGCGATTGAAGAAGCGGACTCTGCGAGAATCCTGGGTGGCCGCGCGTTCACGGTGAACTCTTGATGCTTGGTGTCGACGTTTCCGAATCGACAGCATCGAAATATCTCGGCAAGGCGCCTCGGCCACCGTCGTAGAGTCGCTCGGGCGCAATGCCTCTGTACTCGATTACGCCCCGGATGAACCGCTGCGGCTTGTCGCGCCGACCGCCGCAGCGTCCGCCACGCGGCGCCACCCGAGGATCTCCTGCGCGAACATGTCCTCGAGGAACAGGCGAAAGCGCTCGGGCACCCCTGAAGCGCCGGTCGGGTTGACCACGCTCGCCAGCAGCGCGGGGTCCACGAGGCGCGCGTCGCCGGACACTCCGAGAAAGCGCGTGACGCGCGCGAGCAACTCGGCCGGCTGCTGCTCGACTTGCTCGAAGGTCCCGACGAAGACATTGGCCGCACCAAAGCATGCACGCCAGTTCGCGAGGTTCTCCTCGTAGCGCGCGCAGCGCCGCTGGTAGTCGTCGGCGAAGAACGCCTTCCACTCCTCGTCGCCGACGTCTTCGGGCCGCCGGCCGCGATTTCGCGTGAGGTCCTTCTTCGCATGCGACCACGCGCGCTCGACCGGATGGCGCACCATCATCAAAACCTTGACGTCGGGCCGCAGCACCGCGATCTCCCGGATCAGCTCCGGGTCCATCGCGGCGTAACTCGCGGTGGCCTCGCCGCGCACCTTCGGCCGGTACGCGCGCCCGAGGCGGGCGAACGAGCGAGCCTGCTTGCCGAGCCAGCGCGGCCACGGATCGCGAAAATGGGCGAGGTACCAGTCGAGCAGGGCCGACTCGAAGCGCGGGCTGCTGCGCTGCCGCAGGCGGCTGAAGAAAAAGAGTTCCTTCGGTTCGGTCAGGAAGACTTCGGGATGGCTGCCGAGGACGGCATGCAGCCAGGTGGTGCCGGTGCGCTGCGGACCGACGATCAGGAAGTCGGGGAAGCGATCCAGCGTCAGGCGGTCGCTCTCGATTTCGCAGTAGCGCAGCCGCTCGCGGATGGATCGGGGAATCAGCGCGTTGTCCTCCAGCAAATTCCAGTTCAAGCCCGGGTCCGACGACCCTTAGTGCGAAAAAGGGGACAGGTACAGTTTCCTGTTCGGAAAAATGGACCGGCTCGAGGAATCGTTCTCTTCTCGAGCCCCATTTTCGTTCTGCCGGCAGGCCGTACCTCGCGGCGACGGTCTGCTTACTCGAGCCCGGTTTGGAACGTTGGCCTACGCGCGCTAGCAGGGCGGATGCCGCGCGATTATGTGACCGTCGTCTCCGGCCTGCCGCGCTCCGGGACATCGATGCTGATGAGGATGCTCGAGGCCGGCGGCATCCCCGCGCTGACCGACGGGCAGCGCACGGCCGATGACGACAATCCGCTCGGCTACTTCGAGCTCGAGGCGGTGAAAGCCCTGCCGGCGGAAGCGGCCTGGCTCGAGGATGCGGCGGGGCGCTCGGTCAAGGTGGTGTCGGCGCTTCTCGACAAGCTTCCGCGCACGCACCGGTACCGCGTCATTTTTCTCGAGCGGGAAATCGAAGAGGTCCTCGCCTCGCAGCGCCGCATGCTCGAACGGCGCGGCGAACCCACCAACCGTGTCAGCGACGACGCGATGGCGTCGATGTTTCGCAAGCACGTGGCGGGCGTGCTCGAACGGGCACAGCAACGCACGGAAGTGCGACTGGCGACGATCGCGCATGCCGAGGTGCTCGCATCTGCGCACGACGCCGCGCGCCGGCTCGACGAGTTTCTCGGCGGCGGGCTCGACACTACGGCCATGGCTGCCGCGGTCGACGTGTCGCTGTGGCGCCAGCGCGCGTCAGCGCCGTCGCGTAGCCGGTAACGAAACCGAACAATCGATCCGTGGAGTCGCGAGCGCCGATCAGCGCCGTCGCGTAGTCACCGGTAACGAAACCGAACTGTCCGGACCTGGAGAGCCAGGCGCGCGCGGCAGTCCGGCTTCTTCGAGGCTGGTGCGGTGAATGTCGGTGATCTGCACCCGTTCCGTCCCGCCCGCGTCGTACGCGATGATCCAGCGATACCAGATCACCTTGTCTCCGAGACTGCGCAGCGTGTTCCCGTCGATCGCGAACGAAACATCGCCGGCGCCCTTGCGGTAGTTCACCTTGTTGGGGCGAGGATTGGAGAGCACAAGGGTCCTGCCGTTGTCGTCGGCCGCAGCCGGAACAGGATCGGACACCGGCGCGGTGCGAGTCTCGATGGTCGCGCGCGTGATCGGAAAGTTTCCCTGGTTGAGCTTTCCGATGATGCGGATGCCGCCTCCGGCGGTGCGCTCCGACAGGCAAAGGACGACGCCGGGCTCGGGACGCTTGGAAAGCAGCGGTACCGCCGGGCGGCCGGCCATCGTCGTGCAGCCCGACGCGAGCAGGGCCGAGACGACGGTGGCCATCACGAGTGTGCGCGTGCTGGTCTCGACGGAGGCGCGATGCGATGCGATGTGGCTGGGCTCGAACGGCTTCATGCGATTCCCCGGATCATTCTCAATGCTTCTTCGGCCATCTGATCGACCTGCGCGCGGAACACGTCGAGCGCAACACCAGGCTCGCCCATGACACCCTTTTGGTAGCGCGAAAGCACGCCTTCGACGATTGCCCCGAGGCGCCACCACTGGAACGCGCGGTAGTATTCGACGCCCTCGACGCTGTGGCCGCTGCGCTGCGTATACGCTGCGAGGAACTCGGCGCGGCTCATGAAGCCGCCGGTGGAAGTGGGCATGGCCACCGCCTGGCTCGGGCCTTCCTCGCCCTCGTCGGCCCAGTTGTTCATCAGGTAGCCCACGTCGGCGAGCGTATCGCCGAGTGTGCAAAGCTCCCAGTCGAGCACCGCGGCCACGCGGCCGTCCGGCGTCGAGAGCATGTTGCCGAGGCGGTAGTCGCCGTGAACGATGCCGGTGTACTTCTGCTCGGGCTTCGCACGAACGAGCAGCTGGTAGGTTTCGTCCATTGACGCGAGCTCGCGCGTCTTGGTTTTCTCCCACTGCGTGCGCCAGCGGCTGAGCTGACGGTCGAGGTAGGCTTCCTTGCGACCGAGGTCGCCGAGGCCGACTGCATCGGGATCGAGGGAGTGAAGCGCGACGAGCGCGTCGAGCACCGACTCGCTGAGTTGCCGCCGCGACGCGCGCTCGGGCAGCGTCTGCCGGACCATCGCCGGCGTGTCGAGCACCGCGCCGTCCACGAAATCCATCACGTAGAACGGCGCACCGTTGACGGCCTCGTCCGTGCAAAGCCCCAGGGCCGGCGGCACCGGGACCCCGCTGCCGGCCAGCGCACGAATGATGCGATGCTCGCGGCTCATGTCGTGCGCCGTCGCCAGCACCGCTCCCGTCGGCGGCCGCCGCAGCACGACGCGGCGCCCGGCCGAATCGCTAACCTTGTAGGTGAGGTTGGAATGCCCCCCCGTGATCGCTTCGAACACGAACGGAGCCGTAACCGCGCAATGCGCCGTCAGCCACTCGCCAACCTTCGCTTCGTCAATTCCCTTCAAACCCGGATCCTTCGCCCGCCCAGCTCTTGTGGCCGACGAGGCGCGCGAACCTAACCAAGGCGCGACCCGCTTGCCACCCAGAGCGTGCAAGCCCCGACACCCGCCAAGGGCAGCGCGGCGTCGCCGCAGAACGCCGCCAGCAAGGGAGCGATACCCTGCAAGCGCGCCAACAAGTGTTGGAGGCGTCCTACAGGTGGGGTGACGTGACGGACGCAAGGAGGACGCCCGGTAATAGAGCGAAGGCGTCCTACACGCGGGTCGTGCAGACGTGCCCAGATGCAAGGCGGACGCCCGGGAAGAGAGCTACAGCGTACTTCCCGTACGCTGTAGCGAACGCCCGGGCGTCCAACGCAGCAGATGGGTACGTATGCACGTCCCGCCCCCCGCGCGTGGGCTAGCGTCCAGCGCCGATGAGGGCGGGGATGGAGAACCACGACGGCGCGACCGACTCCGGCGCATCCGGCCCGCGGTCGAGATACCAGCCCGGCTCCTCGGGAAACGCCATGCCCGGGATTGCCGCGCGTGTGCCGTGTTTGAGCTGAAGGTCGAGCACGGTGAAGCCGTACACGAACATGCGCTTCTCGGGGTAGCGGAAGTCGACCTTCGGGTTGGGCTGCGTGGAGGTGCGAATGTTGAGCAGCACCACCTTCCAGAGTTCCTCGTTCTTGTCGTAGAGGTCCGAGTACGGGATCAGGTAGGCTTCGGGATCCACGTAGATGATGCGCTTAAGGTACGCGTAGCCGGGAAGCTTGGTGCGGCCCTCGACGATCCACACGTCGGGGCGCATCTCCCAGTCTTCGCAGTACGTGACGCCGCCGTCCTTCTCGCAGATCTTCGGCGGCAGGTTCTTGCCGTGGAAGGATGCGAGCATCGGCTTGCGTCCGATCAGCTTCCACTCGAACCACGGGATCTGCCCGGCGTAGCCGCCGAAGCTGTCGAGGTCGATGTCCTGGCCGAAGAGGGCGTCGCTGCGCTGCGCGCTCGAAAGGCGGCGCACGCGGCGAATGACGGGCGTATACAGCCAGGTGTCGTCCTGGCGCGTCGGATCGATGTAGCGATAGCTGACCGAGCCCACGCCCTTGAGGTCGAAGGGCTCGATGAGCGGGAAGAAGCCCTGCTTGGCAAAGACCTTGTCCGGGTTGTCGGGATTGGACGGCTTGGGATCGTGATGCAGGCGGCCGGAGAAACGAAGCGTGCGGGACCAGTCGACGATGAAGTGCCGCTCCACCTGGTAGACGGGATCGTTGTTGGCGTTCTTGTAGTACGCGCCGGTGTCGGCGTCCGGCAGGTGCACGCTGTAGTCGTCCGTGAAGTAGGAGGTGCGGTTGAAGTTCCACATCACCTTCAAGGCCGCCTGCGGATCGGAAACGTCGACGTTGGGGAACGGCCGCCCGGCCACCCAGTTCTTGAGATCGTTCTTCTCGTCGATGGTGGCTTGGCCTGAGTACTTCTCGGTGGCGTCGAGGTAGGCCTTGCTGACGGGAACCTTCTCGTAGGGGACGATGGTTAGCTCGGAGCCGTTCTCGACGGCAGCAAGGATGCCCGGCGAGACGATGTCCTTGATCTTCTCGACGTTGGAGCGGCCGATGACGTCGCCCGGAACCACCTGCGCCGAAGCGACATCGGCGGCGAGGAGGCTCGAGACGGCAAGGATGGCCGACAGGATCAGCGAGTTCCGGTACATCACGCGGGTGGTCTCCGTGGAGGCCGCCCGGGGGCGGCAAGATGGGAACAGGTTCTAGTTTCTCAGGAATGAATGCAAGTCAGGAGAGCGACGGGGTGGTGCGGACCCGAGACAGGATCACGACGGGTCGTCGCGGTCGCGTTGACTCCTCGCATTCGCATCTGCTTGGCAACGCGCTGCGCGGGTTCCCATCGAAGCCGCGCGGGCGAACGACGACGCAGTGCGCCGCAGTGTCCTGCCTTCTCGCAACCGATCGACGGAAGTACGGGGCAGGCACCGGCTTCCCCAAGAGGAAGTCGGTGCCTGCTCCTGTCAAAGGTGGGTGCCGAAGCGAGCCTACGGGCGGGGACGGGACCGGGCGCGGAAGCTGTGGGCGGTGTTGACGTCGGCCTGGTCGTAACGCGAACTCCAGCAGGCTCCGGTTTCGGCCACCCACTGCACGGTCATCGCCGGCTGCATCGCGAACAGGCGCCCTTCGGCGCTCGCCGGCGGAGGATCGAACTTTTCGCGGCATTCGCCCGAGCATCCGCCCCCTGCTCCCGCGCGCAGGCGGAACGTGGGGGAACCGCGCTTTCCACCGCCGATTCGGACTGAAGAGACGCCCTGCGACGTGCCCGCGGGTGCAGTGAGCTTGTAGATCAAGTCGTCACCGCGCGCGGTGCGCTTCCAGCCGGCGCCTTCGAGCGTGCCGGCGTCGAAGTCGAGCCGGTAGGCGAGCGACGGGAGCTCACGGCTTTCGTCGTAGAAGCACACGGCGAACGCGTCGCCGAGGCTCGGGTCGCCGAGGTCCTCTCGCCAGGTGGCGTCCTCGTCGCTCTCGCTGCGCCACGACGTCATCAGTCGTTCGAACGGCGCGCCGTCTTTCGGTGAGAAGCTGAGGTCGATGCGCGTCAGGCTCCTGCCCATCCCGTCGCAGTCCTGCGCCGGCGACCAGGAGTGATGGCAGGTGCCGTCGGAAGGATCGCAGGTGTCGCTGCTGCACAGGTCGTCGTCGCGGCAGTCCATTACTTCCGTAGCGCCGCAGACACCGAGGATGCAGTGGTCGTCGAGCGTGCAGGCGTTGCCGTCGTGACAGGGCGCGGAGTTGTAGCTGCGCTCGCAGCTCCCGTCGGGGGCGCAGAACTCGTCGGTGCATGGATTGGAGTCGTCGCAGCTCGTCACGCCGCTGGCAGCGCACGTGCCGGCCATGCAGCGTTCGCCCAAGGTGCAGGCGAGGCCGTCGCTGCACGGCGAGCCGTCGAGGTCCGGCGCAGTGCAGGCGCCGGCCGCTTCGCTGCACGATTCTGAGCAATCCGCGTCGCCGTCGCCGAGGGCAGGGGCGCACGGATCGCCGTGCCCCCGGCACTGGCCGCGCCCGTCGCAGAGGTCGGTGCCGGTGCAGAACATGCCGTCGTTGCAGGGCGTGCCGTCGGTGTCGAAGGCGGTGCACGAATCGGCCAGTTCGTCGCAGGACTCGGCGCAGTCGCCGTCGGCGTCCGCGCCGGGACAGGTTTGTGTGCCGCCCTGGCAGGTCCCCGCGCTGTCGCACGTCTCGCCGGTCGTGCAGTACCGCCCGTCGTTACACGCGGCGCCGGCAAGGTCCGGAGCATCGCACGCGTGGGTGGCCTCGTTGCAACTCTCGCGGCAGTCGGTGTCGTCGTCCGGGCCGGGGCAGGGGCTTCCCGAATGCGCGACACATTGGCCGCTCGCGCACATGTCCGCTCCGTTGCAGTAGCGGCCGTCGTCGCACGGGGATGCATCCGGGTCAGGACCATCGCACGCGTTGGTGTCCTCGTTGCACGACTCCGAACAGTTGGCGTCGCCGTCCGGACTCTCGCACGGGTTGCCGCTTCCGACGCAGCGCGCGCTCGCATCGCAAGCATCGGCAACGGTGCAGAACCTTCCGTCCTCGCACGCGGAACCCACCGCCATCAGGTCGCAGAACGCCGAGCAGCAGTCGCCGTCGCGATTGTTGCCGTCGTCGCAGCTTTCGCCCGCATCGAGCACGCCGTCTCCGCATCGCGGAGCGTGGCAATCCGAAAGCGTGCGCGTGATGGAATCGGCCACGCGGCCGTCGATGCGGTCTGCCCAGAAGCGGCCGACGTAGTCGTTGTGTTGCGCCATCGAGATGCGGCCGGGCGTGAAGAACTGTCCTTCGATGCGCGCGCGGCTGCCGGGGCCGCCGTGGTCGAAGTCGATCGCGGATCCCGTCGGGGAGTACGAGGGTGGAGTCGCAAACACGATCCACTGTGCGCCGCAGGCGCCGGGGCCGGTGATCTGCGTCCGTGCGGATGTCGCGAGATAGTCGCGAATCAGCATCCTGTTGCCGGTGCCGGCTTCCACCGTCGCACCGGCGCGCACGCGCAGGCTGCACAACTCGTAGCGGCCGCCGGCGACGAGGCGCAGCGTCTGGTCGGCGGTGACGAGGACGTCGCGATACCGGCCCGGCGCAAGTGTCATCGGGGAGTTCGAACTGTCCACGGTCACGTCGCTGCCGCCGCAACTCATCGCGGGAAGTTGCGGGTAATCGATCTCGGCGACGAGTGCCCCCTCGAGAGCGGCAGGCGGATGGTCGAGGACGACGCCGGCTTCACCGGCAAAGTCGGCCGCGTAGACGAAGTGAATGTGCGAGGAGTTTTTCGCGACGACGGAAGGAGCGGCGACATAACTTTCGTCGCCGCTCGCGTTCGTGCGTGCCGGAAACTCGACCAGAGAAAGGGAACCCACGCTGCCTCGCAGCGGCATGGTCGCCGCGCCGTGCCACTTCACGTAGCTGCGGCCGAAGAGCGCGAACGCACCGATGTCGCGGCGAAGCGCAGGCGGTTCGACTTCGCCGACAGCCGGCGAGGCATTGAGGCAGGCCAGTACGCCGGCGAGCGCGATGGGCGAGAGCGGGGGACGACGAATGTTACGCAGCATGGTGAGAACCTCCGCTGCCGTGCTACGCGAGAACGAGGCGCGCCGTCGATGCCACGGATGTCATGCGGCGGCGTCGAGGGCCGGGCCATGACGCGGATGTTATGGCCGTCCCGAAAGCTGGGTCCGGAAAAGGGGTCTGACCCCTTTTCGGTGACCCCATTCCGGGCGCGGGGACATATAGAAGGATACGCACAAACAATCAGTCTTGACTGTTTGTTGGCGACAATCTAAGTTCCGCGTCACTCATGGCCCCGAACGCTGCCCGCCGGACCCAGGAAGAACGAAGCGCCGCCACCCAGCGCGCGCTGCTCGACGCTGCCGTCGCGTGCCTGATCGAAAGCGGCCTCCAGGGGTTCAGCACGACCGTCGTGGCCGATCGCGCCGGCGTTTCGCGCGG
>JBHEOD010000064.1:6596-7059 GCA_046261745.1 Binatia bacterium | reverse complement strand
TCACCGAGGATTACGAGCGCAGTTTCGCCGCCCTCGACGAGAACGAGCGCAGCCCCGCGCGCGCCGTCGCGCTGCTGCAGGCCATCTGCCTCGACCCGCGCCACCACGCGGTGCTCGATCTGTATGCTGCCGCCCGCACCGACGCGGAGTTGCGCGAGAGCGTGGCGCCGGTGGCGGCGCGTCACCGCCAGAACGTCATTGACCTGGCGGGCCGCTATTTCCCGCACGCGGGCGGCGACGAGAACTTCCGACTCACCCTCGACCTGCTCTTGCACGCCGTCGTCGGCATGGCGCTCGCGCGCGGCCTCTACGGTTCCGACCCCTCCGCTCCGGCGCTGACCGGGCTCATCGAAAAGCTCGCCACCGATGCAGCAACCGTATCTTCCCAACCGGCGGCTCGCAGCAGCCAGGTACGCGCCGGCACGGCCGCGCGAGAAGGCGCCCACCGGCGTCCGCGAAAGGA
>JBHEOD010000064.1:3626-6586 GCA_046261745.1 Binatia bacterium | reverse complement strand
CGCCGTCCCCGTATTCATTGCCACGATGATCGGCGAAGCGGCGCGCCTGCGCCGCCTTCCGGGAAAGAAGGGCTACTGGGCTCCCGACACGCGCGCGAGCCTGACCATGGGAATCGGCAACGTGCTGATCAACCTCGGCATGAAGGGCGTCCAGCTGTCCATCCTCACGTGGTTCTCCGGTTTCGCGCCGTGGCACCTCGATCCGTGGACGTGGCAGAGCTGGGTGATCGGCATCATCGCGGTGGATTTCGCGTACTACTGGTTCCACCGCCTCCATCATGACGTGAGGCTGCTGTGGGCCGCGCACGTCAATCATCATTCGAGCGAGTACTACAATCTGTCGACAGCGCTGCGGCAGTCGTGGACCACGCCGTTTACCGGACTGCCGTTCTACTGGCCGCTTGCGCTGGCCGGCCTCGATCCGGGGATGATTCTCGCTCTCGAAGCCATCAACACGCTCTACCAGTACTGGATCCACACCGAGCTGATCGACGATCTCGGTCCGCTCGAGGCCGTGCTCAACACGGCGTCGCATCACCGCGTGCACCACGGCACCAACGTCGAATACCTGGATCGCAATCACGCCGGCATGTTCATCGTATGGGACAAGCTGTTCGGCACCTTCGAGCCCGAAGGCGCGCCGGCGACGTACGGCCTCACCACCAACATTCGCACGCTCAACCCGGTGAAGATCGCCTTTCACGAGTACGCGGCAATCTTGCGCGACGTGCGACGCGCGAGGAGCCTCGGCGATGCGCTCGGCTACATCTTCGCGCCTCCCGGCTGGAGCCCGGACGGTTCGAGCCTGACTTCGCGGCAGCTTCGCGCGGCCGCGAGCGGCCAGGGCGAAGCGGTGGCGGCGGTGGCCGGCTGACGGACGCCTCTGTCCTGGGCAGGGTGATCCAGGACACTCCCACTGCGGTCGCGGGTCTGGACTTGGCGCCCCCACTACGTGTGAGGTGGGCGTCCTACTTCCCTTCCGGCACCATCGCGACGGCGCGAAGCGGACCGCCGCTTCCTCCCTCGATCAGCATGGGCAGCGCCATCAGCCACGCCCCGCGTGCCGGGATCTGGTCAAGGTTCGTCAGGTTCTCGAATCCCGGCACGCCGGCTTCGGCTGCGACGCGGTGGGCCATGAAGTCGCCGGACTTGCCGGGATCGAGCGAGGCCGTGTCCAGACCGACGGCGGCCACACCGCGCTGCTGCACGAGAATGCGCATCGCCGCTTCGCCGAAGCCCGGGAAGTGCAGATTCGAAGCCTCGCCGGGTGTGTCGTCGCCGAGGTACTCGCGCTTATCGGGCCAGCGCTTGCTCCACCCGGTCCGCATCAGGACGATCGTTCCCTTCGTGATCGGACCATGGCGCGCCTCGAAACTGAGAATGTCGGACAGTGCCAGTTCATAATCCGGCGACATTGCCGCGCCCGACTCCACGTCGATCACGACCACCGGCGCGATCAGCCGCGACAGCGGCACCTTGTCGAGCGTGACGCCGCCCTCCTTGAAGTGCACCGGCGCGTCCATGTGCGTGCCGCCGTGCTCGGGCGCCTGGAATGCGCCGGCGGAGTAGAACCAGCCGCCTTCGGTGCGGCCGTTCGAGATCGGCGCATACGCGAAGCCCGACGGCGTCGTCGGCCAGTACACCGTGTTCGTGTTGAACGGATGGGTGAGCTCGACGAAGCGGGCGCGGGAAGGATCGAAGGCCTGCGCGGCGGCGTCGGGCAGGGGCAGGAGCACGGCGCAAAGCAGCAGTGCCGCGAGAAGTCGCGGCGCAATCGCAACGGGCCCGGCGGTGCGGGTACGAGAGGGAAGGGCAACGGGTCGGGAGCGATGCATGAGGCCTCCGTTCGGCTGCGGCTCGGTTCGGCCGGCCGCCGCGGCCGTGAATGCCGGCGATGATGCTCCCGCCGCGGTCCCCGTGCTAGCCTCCGCGCCGTGCGTATCCCCCCGGCTCCGGTTTCCTCCTATCCGCTGCGCGGCGGCAACGCGCTCCGACCGCTCATCGACGGCGTGCCGGCCTTCCGCGCGATCCTCGGCGCCGTCGAGCGAGCGACCCGAAGCGTATGGCTGACGGTGGCCTTCCTCGACGACGAGCTTCGCTTTCCCGATGCCCACGGGTCGTTCTTCGACGTACTCGAGCGCGCCGCGGTGCGCGGCGTCGACGTGCGCGTGCTGTTCTGGAGCGAGCCCGAGATCGAGAAACTGCTGACCGGCAGCTCGCACTTTCCGGCCGGGAGGGTGAGCTTCGAGCTTCTCTCCATGCGAGCGCCGAACGTGCTCGCACGCTGGGACCGGCTGCGCGGCTATTGTCACCACCAGAAAAGCTGGATCGTCGACGCCGGCACGGATGCAGAAGTTGCGTTTGTCGGCGGCATCAACCTCGACCAGGACTCGATCGTGTCGCCGGGTCATCCCTTCGGCGAAGGACAGCCGGGCCCGAGCAACCACGACGTATACGCCGAGTTGCGCGGTCCGGCCGCCACCGACGTCCATCACAACTTCGTACAGCGATGGAACGAGGCCAGTGAACGCCACGACGCGTTCGGTGCGTTCCCGTCGCTCGTGCGCGCCGACGATCTCGACTTCCCCACCCGCGCTTCGCGGGAGACCGGTACCAGTTTCGTGCAGGTCGCGCGCACGATCCGGGCCGGCTGCTATCGCCGCGATGCCGCTTCGCCGGGTGCCGCTGCCCTCGCCATCGCGGGTGGAGAGACGAGCATCCTGCAGCAGTACCTCGCGGCCGTGGAGGCGGCCGGGCGCACCATCTACCTCGAGAACCAGTTGCTGCTGTGCCCTTTCCTTTTGCCCGGCCTCGACGCCGCGCTGTCGCGGGGGGTGGACGTGGTGATCGTCGTGCCGGGTCGCGCGATGACCGAGTTCTCGAGGGCGCGCAGGAATCCGCTTGCGGTTCCGATCTTCGAGATGCTCGACTCGCTCGGTCGCCATCCGAACTTCACGATG
>JBHEOD010000064.1:0-3616 GCA_046261745.1 Binatia bacterium | reverse complement strand
CACTGGCGGCGACGCGCCACGACGGCAGCGAGGAGCTCATTTACGTGCACGCCAAGATTGCGGTCGTGGACGACGAGTGGGCGACGATCGGATCTGCGAACGCGATGATCCGTTCGTTCACCGACGACACCGAGCTCAATGTCACGACGTGGGACCGAAGCGTCGCTTCGCGCCTTCGCGACGAACTGATGGCGGAGCATCTTGGCGAGATGGATGCGTCGCGCGTACCGGACGACGACCGCGTGGCCGTGCGGATGTTCCGTGAACGCGCGCTGGAGAACGCCCAGAGGCGCCGCGACGGCCGGCCGATGAACGGCAGCATCTACGCGATCCAGCCGCACGAGTGGGCGCTGCCCGAAGACTGAGCGCGCGGCCGACGGCTACCTGTTCACAACCTGGAGAGAAACGAGCGATGAACTTCGAGATCCCCGCCGACATTCGCACCAAGCTTGCCGAACTCGACGAGTTCATCGAGCGCGAGATCAAGCCGCTCGAGCGCGAGAACATGCAGTACTTCGACCACCGCCGCGAGTGGGCGAGGACGGACTGGGAGAACGACGGGCAACCTCGCCACGAGTGGGAGGCGCTGCTGATGGAGATGCGCCGCCTGGCCGATCGCGCAGGGCACCTTCGCTTCGCGCTGCCGACCCATCTCGGCGGCCAGGGCGGCAGCAACCTGGCGATGGCCTGCATCCGCGAGCACCTCGCGGCGCGCGGACTCGGTCTCCACAACGACTTGCAGAACGAGAGCTCGATCGTCGGCAACTTCCCGGTCGTGCACATGATCGACGCGTTCGGCACGGATGCCCAGAAGGCCGAGTTCCTCGAGGGCATGATTACCGGCGAGAAGCGCGTTGCGTTCGGACTGACCGAACCGAATCACGGCTCGGATGCGACGTGGCTCGAGACCACCGCGCGTCGCGACGGCGACGACTGGGTGATCAACGGCGCCAAGCGCTTCAACACCGGGCTTCACGATGCCACCCATGACCTCATTTTCGCACGCACGTCCGGGGAGCCGGGCGACGCGCGCGGCATCACCTGCTTCCTCGTGCCGACCGACCTGCCGGGCTTCGAAGTCGGACACATGTGGTGGACGTTCAACATGCCGTCGGATCACCCGGACGTGTCGCTCGCCGACGTTCGCGTGCCCAGTTCCTGCATTCTTCACGTGGAAGGCAAGGGGCTCGACCTTGCGCAGCACTTCGTGCACGAGAACCGCATTCGCCAGGCTGCCTCCGGAGTGGGCGCCGCGCAGTACTGCATCAACGAATCGGTGGCCTATGCGCGCGAGCGCAAGACGTGGGGGAAGCCGCTGGCCGTCAACCAGGCCATCCAGTGGCCGCTGGCCGAACTTCATACCGAGTGCGAGATGGTGCGAGGCCTTGTCTACAAGACCGCGTGGATGCTCGATCGCGGCCATCACATGCAGCTGAGCCACCTCGTGTCGATGGCCAACTACCGCGCCAACCGGCTCGTGTGCCAGGCGGCAGACCAGGCGATTCAAACTCACGGCGGCATCGGCTACACGCGTCACAAGCCGTTCGAGCACATCTACCGGCACCACCGTCGCTACCGGATCACGGAAGGCTCCGAAGAGATCCAGATCCGGCGCGTGGCCGGGACCCTTTTCGGGTTCATGGGCGCGAAGGGGTGACGCGCACGCACACCCGCGGCGGCAGCCAGAATGGGAGAAGAAGAGACGCAATGAGCATCGACTATCGCAGTGTGTCCGAAGCCCGCGACCTGGGCGGACTCCGACTGGTTCTCTCGACCGGCGTTCCGGGGCCTTGGGGCGAGGCCGCCAAGAGCATCCTTCATGCGAAGGCGCTCGCCTATTGCGCAGTCGCGCAGCATCCGGGAATGGCCAACGAGGAACTCGTCGCATGGACGGGGCACGCGAACGCGCCGATCGCGATGTACGACAACGAGGCTCCGCGCACCGGCTGGGCGGAGATCCTGTTCCTTGCCGAGCGGCTCGCTCCGGAGCCGCGGCTGATTCCGGACGACCCCGTCGAGCGCGCGCAGATGTTCGGGCTCAGCCACGAGATCTGCGGCGAGAACGGCCTCGGCTGGTCGCGCCGTTTGATGATGATCGACGCGCTGCTGTCGCCGGATGGCAGCGAGGTTGGTCGTCGCGCCGGGGCGGTGCTGGGCGCGCGCTACGGTTACTCGAAGGAAGCAGCGGCCGCTGCGCCCGGCCGCGCCGCGGCGGTGCTCGACCTGCTGGCCGGGCAGCTTGAGAAGCAGCATGCCGCGGGACACGACTTCCTGGTCGGCAACGCACTATCGGCCGTGGACATCTACTGGGCGACGTTCGCGGTGCTGCTGTGCCCGATGGACGCGGAGCATTGCCCGATGCCGGAGTACCTGCGCGGCTGGTACAACACCCTCGGCCCGGTTGTCGGCGCCGCTCTGACCCCCGCGCTGGTCGCACACCGCGACCGAATTTACCGCAACTACCTCCAACTCCCGATGAGCTTCTGAAAAGCGGGGAAAATGGGGTCAGACCCGATTTTTTTTGCCGGCGAAGAAGATCGTGGGGAAATGGGGAAAGACCCCGATATGCACGCGCGAAGGAGAACGACATGCCACGAGTAGCCGCCAACGACGTCGAGATCGAAGAAATGGGGTCAGACCCCATTTCTCGCGTGTGAAGGAGAACCATGATGCCACGAGTTGCCGCCAACGGAGTCGAGATCGAGTACGAGACGTTTGGAGAAGTCGGCAAGGCGCCGTTGCTCCTCATCATGGGGCTCGGCGCGCAGATGATCCTGTGGGAGGACGACTTCTGCCGTGAGCTTGCCGCGCGCGGCTTCCACGTGACGCGCTTCGACAACCGCGACGTCGGAGGCTCCACGTGCATGACCGACATGGGCGTGCCGGACGTCGGCGCAATCGTGATGGCCTCGATGACCGGCGGCAAGGTCGAAGCGCCGTACACGCTCAGCGACATGGCCGCCGACGTCGTCGCCCTGATGGATGCCCTCGGCATCCCGAGTGCGCATGTGGTCGGCGCATCGATGGGCGGCATGATCGCGCAGACGCTGGCCATCGAGCATCCGTTGCGCGTGCGTTCGCTGACGTCCATCATGTCGACGACCGGCGATCCCGCGCTTCCGCAGGCCACGCCGGAGGCGCTCGGCGTGCTGCTGATGCCGGCGGTCGACGGCCGCGACGCGAACATCGAGCGCGGCGTCTCGGTGGCCACCGGCACGATGCGGATGCTGCCAGGCGACATCGCGTCGCGCGCGTACGACCGCGGCTTTCATCCGGACGGCGTCGCGCGGCAGATCGCCGCGATCTTCGCGTCGGGCAATCGCAAGCAACGCCTGTCCGCGGTGCGCGTGCCGACCCTGGTGATTCACGGAAAGGAAGACTGCCTGGTTCCGCACGAAGGCGGCGTGGACACGGCCGAGGCGATCCCCGGCGCCAAACTGGTCACCATCGACGGCATGGGCCACGACCTGCCGCGCGGCACGTGGCCGCGCATCCTGGACGAGATCTGCGAGCTGGCCGCCCGCGCCTGACCGAGTTCGAGACAAAAAGGGGTCAGACCCCATTTTTCACGAAATTGGGGTCAGACCCCATTTTTGCGCCGTTGCGTGCCCTGACC
>JBHEOD010000063.1:0-20025 GCA_046261745.1 Binatia bacterium | reverse complement strand
GAAGGCGGACTCAGCCAGTTCGGCAAGGATCTCGGAAGCGGCGTGGCGCAGGGACTGAAGGCCGGCCTTCTGCCAACTGCCGACAAGGAATTCATGATCAACGCCGCCAGTGGCGGAATCGCCGAGGTTGAGATGGCACGCGTTGCCCTCGACAAGTCGACTTCCACCGCCGTCAAGGAACACGCGCAGCTCATGATCAACGATCACACCAAGGCCAATGACGAGTTGCGGCGCATCGCGACGTCGAAGGGCGTACCCCTCGCAGACGTGCCGAACGCGGCTCACCAGGCAATGATCGACAAGATCAAGGCCACGCCGGCCAGTGATTTCGACAAGACCTACATCAGTGAGGCAGGCGTCAAGGCACACCAGGAATCGCAAACCCTGTACCGCAATGAGTCGACGAGCGGCCTCGATCCCGACCTCAAGGCGTTCGCTGCCAGGACTCTTCCGACCGTCGAGGCTCACCTGAAGCATTCGGAGCGGCTGGACGAGGACCTCCGCGCTGCCTCGCGGGCCCAATGACCACGCAGCGCCCGTAGCGATCAGGAGCAACCGGCTCGACGGTCAGGGCAGCGTCACACCGGGCAGGCGAGGATCACGTCCTGCCCGACCGCGCGCCTCAGGATCAGCAGCGCGTCGGTGGTATTGACAGTGCTGCTGGCGTTCACGTCACAAACCGCCAACTCGCAGTTGGAGCCCTGCACCGCCGCCCGCAGCACGAATAGCGCGTCGGCGGTCTTGGGACCGGTGGAGTTGATGTTCGTGGGCGCGCCGCACGAGAACGCCTTGCACTCAGTCGAGCACGCGTCGCCGGCGGCGAAGACGACGTCTCCGTCGTCGCAGGCTTCCTCGCCTTCGACGACGTAGTTGCCACAACCGGTGCACGGCGAAGTGGCGTCGATGCTGCGCTTGTCCGGCTCGTTGGTCACAGGCGTCGTCTGATCCTCGCAGAGAAAATCGACGGCGCTGCTGTCGGTATCGGTTTCCTTGACCAGGCCGTGGCCGAACGGGGCGATGGGGCTCGGCGCATCGGTGTGGTTATTGGGCTCGCCGGTGTAGTTGCCGTACGAGACGCAATCGACCATGTCGGGATCGTTCGGATCGGTGATGTCGTCGGGCTTGCCCCAGCACACCATGCCGTCCTTGGGGAACAGGCCCTTGCCCGGGCTGGACTCGAAGGTGAAGTCGGGCGCCATGCCTGTCTCGGCTTCGAATCCGTCGCTGGCCATGAGGAACGACGCGCCGTCGCCGCTCTCGACCTTGTCCGGCACGGTGAGCACCACGTGACTGAACGACCCATCGCCGTTGAACGCGATGAGCTTGCTATCAGCCACCAGGTGCTGACCGAGCGCATCCATCTGGATCTGTACAAACTGTACGTCGGTGGTGCCGTCGAGGCCCGTCAGCACTCGTTCGATGTGGGCGAAGTGAAACGTCGCGCCCGATGGCGTGGCAGCCAGCAGCGCGGCGGTTGCAAAGACGACGGCCGAAACAGCCCGGAGCTTCTTCATGCTTGTCCTCCCCAGCCGCCCCCCGCGGACGGCGCGCCGATCATCGCCCTATTGCCGTCCTGTGGAAAGCGCCGAAGCGAGCGCCATGCCCTGGCTGCTTCGGGAGAAACCAGGCACCGGATGTACAAGCCGGGCGGGTCGCAGACCCCGCCCTTTCGGCCGGGGCGCCGACGCGTGGAAGATGCAGCGCAGAACTCGTTGTCCACGCTGACGCTTCAGGGCCAATCCGGCAAAAACTCCTCCTCCTCGGTGGGTGCCGGCTCGGTGGCGCTTTCGTCGCGGGCGTTGCCGACTTTGTCGTAGATGTCGGGAGCCACGCGGACCCGACCGTCCTCGCTCACCAGCGCCGGAATGTAGAGCAGGTGCACCGGCATCGGCTGCGGAAGCTTCACATTCTTCGTGTCGCCTGAATCGATGGCCGACTGAATGCGTTCTTTCGACCACTGCGGGTCGTCCTTCAACAGATACGCGGCCAGTTCGACCGGTTTCTCCACGCGGACGCACCCGTGGCTGAACGCGCGCGCCGGCGATGCGAAGCGCTGCTTTCCAGGCGTGTCGTGCAGGTAGATGTCCTCGCGGTTGGGCAGCATGAACTTGAGGCGGCCGAGCGGATTGCGCGGGCCGGGCTTCTGGCTGAGCGTACCGTCGCCGTCGGCGACGATGCCTTCGCGCTTGAAGTATCCTTTGTCCTTCCGGCTCTTCGGAATCACTTCGTCGTTGGCGATGCTCTTCGGGATGTTCCACGACGGGTTCACGACGATGTACTCGATCAGGTCGCTGAGTTCCGGTGTCTGCCAGTCGGTCAAACCGACGATGACCGGCATGCGAAGGACCTCGCGGCGGCCTTCGTACACGGCGAGTTCAAACGCGGGAATGTTCACCAGGATGTACGAGCCGGACAAGTTGGCGGCATTCGCGCGCCAGCGCTTCAGGGCATACTCGATCTTCGCAAGGACGTCTGCGGCCGGCTTGGCCAGTTGCGTCAGCGTCTTCCCCCCGACGATACCGTCGCTGACGAGATAGCGATCGTACTGGAAATCCTTGACGGCGCTGACGAGCATCGGGCCGTACTCGCAGTCGGCCGTCGCGCCCGCGTTCGGTGTGCCTGCGTTCGGTGTGCCTGCGTTCGGTACGGCTGCGTTCGGCGCGTCTGTGTTTGATGCGGCTGCGTTTGATGCGGCTGGTTCCGGTGGGGCCGACGCCGACTGCGCCGAATCCGTCGAGCCCCGGTACCCCTCGACTTCAAGCCGATTCTTTAGGGTCTCAAGGCGGGAGCACTCGTATCGCTCCCCGGGCTTCATCGGATCTCCGTCGGCAATCGCGGGCCATCCTCCGCCGTTTACGAGGCCGCGGTATCGCCGCTCGGCCTCCACGAGTTTGTCGTACTGGTCGTTGTCGGGATTCTGCGGTGGAGTCGCGTCGGCAGGCTCCGCGTTCGCAGGCTCGGCGGCGGGCGTTTGCGCATGGACGGAAGACCCGGACGCGGCGACCATCAAAGTGAATGCCACGAGCGAGGGGAGCATCGCGAAGCGATTGAAAGAGGTCATGCTTCACACTAGCGGCTATGTCGCCCTTCGCACAGAGTGCAGGATCCCGTCGGGGGCGGGGATCGAGCGGATTCCACCTTCTTTGGCGCGAACGGGGTCCGACGCGATCAAGGAAACGCAAGCTCGGTAGCGTCTCCTGGGGCCGCGCTCCTAGCCCATCCTCCGCAAGAAGTTCGTCAGCGCGGCAGAGTCGCGGCAGGACTTCACGTTCAGGATGAGAGAACGGATATGCCGAATCGTCGCTTTCGTGTCGCGTACGCACTGCTCGATTCGCACCTTCGCCGAGGCCCTCGGGAAGTACGCCGCCGCGTCGATTGCTGCGTAGCGCGGATCACTCACCAGTGCGGCGAGGTCATCCTCGAGCCTGGACACCTGTTCCTTCAAGGAGGGGATGTAGGTGCGCAGCCTCGTCGCAGAGAGCGACTCGAGGCGAGACTCGTCGCGGCGGATCCACGTGAGCTCGAGGCGAAGCAACGCGGCCAAGTCGCCGGCCCGGTACGCACTGCTCGCCTGCTTCATGAAATCTTGCCTCCGGGTTCGTTCGGCGGGGTCGACGACCGTGTCCGGGTGCAGAACCTTTGCGAGGGTCAGGTACACGTCGCGAACGGATTTGCGGGCCGCGATGGCTTTGCGCTCGAGCCTCGCTTCGCGCCGGTCCGATCGGAAGGCTCGCCCGTCGCGAGCCGCATCGTCATATGCTTCCCCTTCGCTGTCGCGGCGGCCTTTCCGTTCGGCCGCAACGTCGGCTTCGGCGGCGGCGTCGTAATCGCCGTGTTCGGCTTCGTCGTCGTCCGGCCCGAAAGCTTCGTCGTTGACCTCGCGGTCGTCCGGGTCGGCAAGCTGCTGCTCGAGGTTCTCGCGATAGCTGAGGTCGGACCAGTCGTCGTAGAACGCTTCCGTCTCCGCGTCCGGTTTGATGCGGTAGAAGGCTTCGTCGCACAGCGTGGCGACCATGGCGCGCAGCCGCTTCCTCGAGGCACCGCGCAGCGCACAGTGCTCAGCGGCTCCGGCAAGGGCCTTCGCCAAGGCCAGCTGTTCGTCAGCGACCGCACGCTCCAGCGGCGCCAGTCGCTCGTGGTAGCGCTCGAGCAGGAACTCCCGCTTGTCGCGCTCGGTGTCGATGGTTCTCTCGAGCTCGGCGATACGCTCGACGAGCCGGTTGAAGGCGACGTGGTCCTTCGAAAGCTTGCGACCCGATGGGGCGCGCACGAGCAGCACGTGGGATCCGGCAGCCGGCGCGTCGCCGGACGTTGCGTCGGCCGTTTCTACCGGTGCTGAACCGGAAGAAACGGCGTTTCGCCGGCGCCGTGCTGGACGCGGATTCGACATGGCGTGACGCGGCTATCCGATGCGACGCTTCGCCTCAAGTAGCCAGGCGTCCGGAGAACGCCGGCTTCCGAGTCCGGCCGCCAACTCGTGGAACCTTGGCCGGCTCTCGGGGAATCAAGAACAGTTCCAGATGTTTCCGCGCGTTTGCCTCCGGCGGCCGGGCCGACTGGCGCGTCCCAGCGGATGGAACTCCCACCCTGCCGCTCTTCTCTCTGTCGCCGTGGTGATCCAGTGATCCTTGATCTGGTGATCTGGCTCACAGTGGCTCATGCGAGCGTCACTCACGTCTGGAGTGAAACCAATCGCCGCATCCTCAGAAAAAAAGAGATTGCTCCCCCCCGACCCATAGCCATTCCGCTCGCCGTCGGGCGACCGATTGCTAGTATCGCTCCGGGGACGAGACTCGTCGTACCTATCCCGGCACCGTCGAGCCTCGGCGCCAATACAAAAAGGAGAAAAAGAATGGAACAGATTTCTTCATTCCTGAAAGACGAGTCCGGCGCGACGGCGATTGAGTACGGCCTCCTGGCCGCTCTCATTTCGGTCGCTGCGATTGTGGCGATGACTGCGGTCGGCACGAGTCTGTCCACCACATTCAGCACCGTCGCCAACTCGCTGTAACTGGCAACTCAGCGATTCGATCGAAGTAAACTCGCCCCGCTCCTCCCAGGAGCGGGGCGAGTTTGTTTTTGGCACAGCGCCATCGCCAGTCCGGCGGGCGAGAACTTGCCGCCGGACGGCGTGGGCATCTCGGTGCACGGCATCACGAAAGAGTTCGGAACCTTCCGTCGCAGCTTTCCGGTGGCAGCGCCGGCGCGTGTCCCTGGCACGCGCGCTCGCGCCCGACCCGAAGCTCCTCCTGCTCGACGAGCCCTTCGGCGCGCTCGACGCGCGTGCAAAATACCGCAAGGCGATAGAGAAACCCGCCATGCCCCCGCAACGCCTTGTCCGCCGCATCCCCGGGCTGGCCGCCCGCTTCGTGCTCGCCCGTCCTGTGCACACGACCGCCGCCGCGATCGCGTGCTGCGGGCAGGGCATGGGAAGGGGCGCCAGGCAGCCAAAGCTTGCGCCGCAGCCAGGGATCCTCGCGATGGCGGCACGTTGCGCGGCCTCCGGAGCAATCGTGAGTGCGCTGCTCGCGAGCCCCGTATCGGCGGGAGCCGAGGCGGGACAGGCCGAAACCACGCAATGCGTACTTTCGCAGGACGACGGCGCGACGGCGCTCGGCGAAACCGGTGAGGGCGTTGAAACACCGACGAGCGACGCCGCTGAAACACCGACGAGCGACGCCGCGGCGGAACCAAAGGCGGAGGTCGCCGCGAAACCGGCGAGCAAGCCCGCGACCGGCTACTACGTGGAGCCAGGGAGCTATGGCACCAGGCGGGAAACCACGGTGCCGCAATACGTTCGGCAGGCGAGTAAAACGGGGATCGCCGCTCTGTCCGAACTCGACTGGCTCGACCTCGGCCTCGACCACCGGATGCGCTACGAGATGCGCGACGACGACTACCGCCGTGCCAGCGCGAAGACGGACAACCTGTTCCTGTTTCGTACGCGTGCGTACTTCGGCATCAAGAACATCCTTGACCCCTTTCGCCTCGTGGTCGAGGTGGAGGACGCGCGTTCGACGAACAGCCGTTTCAAGAAGGACAACCGCGACGTCAACAGCGTCGAGCCGATCCAGCTGATCGCCGAACTGTACTTCAAGGATGCCCTCGGCAAGGACGCTCTCGGACAGAACCGACCGGTCAGCCTGAGGGCCGGCCGGATGTGGTTCGAGAAACTCGACCGGCGGCTGATCGGCAACAACGCGTGGCGCAACACGACCAACACTTTCCAGGGCGTTCATCTCGACCTCGGTCGGGAGGAAAACGACTGGGAGTTCGAGCTGATCGCCGCGCAGCCCCTCGATCGCAAGCTGTACGAGTTCGATCGCACCAACGAGGGACAGTGGTTCATCGCCGCCATCGGCCATTGGCGCCGGTGGTCCGAGGTGGTCACCCTCGAGCCGTACTACCTGCTGCTGTCCCAGGATGACGACGGCAGCCGGACGAAGCGGGAGATCCATTCGCCGGCGTTGCGCTTCTACGGTCCGATCGCGGACACCGCTTTCCACTACGACGTCAACCTCGTCTACCAGACGGGCCAGGACGACGGACGCGACCACGAGGCCTTCGGTGCGGCCAGCGAGCTTGGTTACAGGTTCAAGCACGAGTGGAAGCCGCGACTGAGCGCCTTCTACGGTTACGCGAGCGGCGACGAGAACCCGAGTGACAACAACAACGAGCGATTCGAACGCTACTACGGGTTCGCCCGCCCGTGGTCAGCCAGCGACTACTTCATCTGGGAGAACTTCCATGCGCCCAAGACCAGGCTGGAACTTGCCCCGCTGAAAAATCTGCGCCTCGATGCCGGATACAGTGCCTACTGGCTCGCGAGCGACCAGGACCGCTGGGCGAACGCGAACCTGCGCGACCCGACCGGACAGAGCGGAGACTTCATCGGCCACGAGTTCGACATGCGCGCACGATACGGGATCACCTCGCAGATCGACGCCACCATGGGATACGCCCACTTCGAACCTGGAGGCTGGACGAAGAACGTCGGACGCAACAACCCAAGCGACTTCTTCTATCTGGAGTTGAGCTTCAGCGCGTTTCCAAAGCTCTGACGCGGCGACGCGCTGGAGTTGCCAGTTGAACCTCGCGGCATCGGCGCCACGCTTAGATCCTGATCGTCCTGCTGGCCGTCAGCCAGCAGGACTCCCGTTCACGAATCCATCTCCAGCGAGCGCCGAATCCACCGGGTCGTAATCTTCTCCGACAGCGAGTTCTGTCCCAGCCGGTCGCGCAGCCCAGTGAAGTCCACGTGATCGAGATCCTGGTCCTGGTTGAAGCACGAGAACACGTACGTCGTCTTGCCAGTGGCCGGATCGCGGTGCGGCTGCAGGCACTGCGCGCAGATCTCCTTCATCATGCACTGCATCGGCGAATTGATGGAGCCGATGCCGCAGTGGCCGGGCTTGAGATGCGGTGCGAGCACGGTGTGGCGCGACTCGGCCACCGCCTTCATCATGCGATCCGATCCGATTGCGATGATGCGATTGCCGGCCGAGAGCGGAATCGGAGTGTCGCCGAGCTGGCCGGTCGCGTACGCGAGCATGGCCTGCACCACGTTGCCGACGAAGGTCTTGTCGCCGGCGCGTGACGGCACGAAGCCAGGCTCCTCGTCCGAGCACCAGATGACAAGGTCGGCCGCGTCCTCGATCTCCTCCACTTTGTAGCGATCCTCGATCTTTTTGTAGGCCGCGAAGTAGAGCACCTTCGAGCCGGCGCGCCGGAGCGCCTGCCCGATCGAGAACAGGACCGCGTTGCCGAGACCGCCGCCGGCCAGGATCACCGTCTCGGTGTTCGTGATGTGCGTCGGCGCACCGGTCGGTCCCATCAGCACGACGGGCTCGCCCTCTTGCAGCAACGAGCACAGGCTCGACGAACCGCCCATCTCGAGCGTGATCGTCGAGACGAGGCCCTTCTCCGGATCCACCCACGCGCCGGTCAGCGCAAGACCTTCCATCTGCAGCTTGGTTCCGCCCACCTCCGGAGCCAGCGTCTCGAAGTTCTGCAGCCGGTAGAACTGGCCCGGGCGGAAGCGGCGCGCTGCGGCGGGCGCACGAACCATCACCTCGATGATCGTCGGCGTCAGGCGATCGACACGCTCGACCGTGGGACGGAACTCGTAAGAGAGCCGCGCGAAGAATCCGCGCGGCGTCTCGCGCGAGGACGGCGCACGCCGGGCCAGCACGCGCGACACCACCGGGTAGCCCTGCTTGGCCGAGCCGAGCGCCTTGACCACGTTGCCGAAGAACGAAGGATGCACGTCGCCGAAGAAACTGACGAAGCGGCCGTCGTCGTAGCGGCTCAGCAGCACGTCGGCACTGGCGGGCTTGCTGAGCGAAAAGTGCGGCTTGACGGGCTCGCCGCTCTCGTCGCAGGCCGCGAAGTACTTGCCGTCGAGCCTGAAGTGGGCCTCGTCCTCGCGCGCAAGCACCGTGTTCGGCTGCGTGCCGGCCGCCACCATCACGGTGCGCGCGGGCAACGTAACCTCGCCGTCGGACGTCCACTTGCCGTCGGGCCCGAGCACCTGCCTGGTGAACGTCATCGATTCGACGGAGCGGTTCGAGTCGATCGCGATCGACAGCGGCGACAGGCACTCGCTGAAGATCGCGCCTTCCTCCAGCGCCTTTTCCACTTCTTCGTGGTTGAGCGTGTACGATGGGCTGTCGATCATGCGGCGGCGGTACGCGATGGTTGCTCCGCCCCACGACTGCAGCAGTTCGATGAGGCGCGGCTCCTCGCCCGCCGCCAGCGCGCGTTCGCGTTCGGCGCGGATGGCGCGCGCATGCGCGAGAAACTCCTCGGCCACCTCGACGTCGGATGCATCCCACCACTCGCGCACCGACTTCTCGCCGTCGTCCGCCACGAGCGTGTCGTAGCGCAGCGCGAATTTCTCCACCTGGGCCACGTAGTACGCGAGCGACTCGGTGGCGGTGTCCACCGCCGTAAGGCCGCCGCCGATCACGACGACCGGCAGGCGAAGCTGCATGTTTGCGATTGACTCCGGCCGCGCCGCACCGGTGAGTTGCAGCGCCATCAGGAAGTCGGACGCGATGCGCACGCCGCGCGCAAGGCCGTTCGGAATGTCGAGCACGGTGGGCTTGCCCGCGCCTACGCAGATGGCAACGTGGTCGAAGCCAAAGGTCATCGCCTCGTCGAGGTCGAGGGTGCTGCCGAAGCGTACGCCGCCGATCATCGAAAACGCCGTTCGGCGTTCGAGCAGCAGACGAATGACCTTGAGGAAGTTCTTGTCCCAGCGCACCGTGATTCCGTATTCGGCCACGCCGCCGAAGCCGGCCATCACGCGGTCGCCGAGCTGCTCGAACAGGCCGGAAACGTCGCGAATTGGTGCAAACGTCGCGCGCGTGCCGTCGGGCCGCACGCCGCAGATGTCCTCGGGAAGCGGCTCGATCTTGAGGCCGTCGATGGCCGCCACCGTGTGCCCGTCCTGCATCAGGTGATGCGCAAGGCCGAAACCTGCCGGTCCAAGGCCCACGATCAGCACCTTGCGGCCGCTGTCCGGCTTCGGAAGAGGCCGCGCAAGGTTGAGCGGGTTCCAGCGCGTCAGCAGCGAGTACACTTCGAAGCCCCACGGCAGCCCGAGCACGTCTTTGAGCGTGCGCGTCTCCACCTGCGGAATGTCGACCGGGTCCTGCTTCTGGTACACGCACGACTTCATGCAGTCGTTGCAGATGCGGTGACCGGTGGCCGCCACGGTCGGATTGTCGACGATGATGATGGCGAGCGCGCCGACCGCGTGGCCTTCCACCTTGGCGGTGTGGAACTCGGAGATTTTTTCGCTGAGCGGACAACCGGCAAGGTTGACGCCGAAGGGCGACTTCTTGAACGCGCCCGGTGTGCCGTCCGCGGCCGACTTTTCGCGCAGACCCTTCGAGCACGAGTCCTTGCCCTGGTTGTGGCACCAGATGCAGTAGTTGGCCTGGTCGAGCGCGCCGACGAGATCGGTGCCCTGGTCGGTCAGGTTGAACCCCTCGCGGCGCCGGCGGTGCTCGGGGTCGATCATGAACGACACGACGCCGTCCTTCTCCGAGCGCACGCCGTGCTGGAGCAGGTTCATCGGGTCGGTCTTCTTCGGCAGCTTGAACAGCACGCCCTCTTCGTGACGCAGCTTTCCGGTCTTCGAATGCAGCGCCCAGGCGGCGTAGCGCGTCGCGAGATCCACGTTGGGCTGCACATCAGCCCCCGCCGCGAGCCAGCGCGCAACGGCGTTCGCGAACGCGATCTCGAAGAGCTCGATGTCCTCGCCCGGCGCCGCGCCGACGACGGCGCTGATGGCAGTGGTGAGCGCGTCGCCGTCGAAAGCCGCGGCTTCGGCTGCGGGCACCGCGCTGACGGGCCTGCGCTGAACGAACTGGCGCTTGATCTCGAAGAGCGGGCCAAGGTCGCGGTGGCGCTGCTCGAGCGCGGCGAGTTCCTTCTCGATGCCGAAGAGCTTGCCGATGAACGAATCGAGATGCGGCGCCAGCTCGAGCAGCAGCGTGGACTCTTCCTTGGACGCGAGCGCAGGCGGATTGCCTCGCGCAGCGACCAGGCGTTCGGCCAGCGCCGCGTCGCTGGTCGCGAGGCGGGCCAGGAACGCCGCATCCAGTTTCCCGAGGCCCTCGCGGTCGTAGAGGTCGGAGAAGGAGATACCAAAGGCGGGGCGTAGCGCGTGGATCATCGTCGGTGTCCTGCCCACGGCATGGCGGGCAGGAGGGCCGCGGGTTCGGTGCGTTTACGGGGAAACAGGAGCGGAGGAAAACGCAGCTGCTCCGGGAATTCCTGCGGAATCCGGTGCCGACGGGAATCCCGAGCGGCAATCTCGCCGGTGCCTGGCGCCGGAGCCGCTGGCCGCCTTTGGATCTCCCTCGGTCGCTGATATGGAAGAAGCACCTCGAGCGTCACCCCGCTCGCAAGTTCACCTTCCCAGAAGGGGCCATCGCCCCGGGACATCACTTGAACACGCCTCGTGAGCTTAGCAGCTCCAGAGCCCAACACGGGCGACATCCTCGCCCGACCCAGACCGGAGTTTCGTCATTACTACTCTCAACGAACTGAATCTCATTCCCGAACTCATCGATGCCGTCGCCGACATGGGCTACACGGAAGCCACGCCCATCCAGGCCGGCGCCATTCCCGCCGTGCTCGAAGGCCGCGACTTCATCGGCTGCGCCGCCACCGGCACCGGCAAGACAGCAGCCTTCCTGCTGCCCGTTCTCCAGCTTCTTCACCAGGGCGACCCCGGCCGCTGCCGCGCGCTGGTGCTCTCGCCCACCCGCGAGCTCGCGCTGCAGATCGACGAGCAGGCCCTCGCGCTCGGCTACCACGTGGGACTTTCCGCGGCGGCCGTCGTCGGCGGCCTCGACATGGGTCCGCAGGAACGTGCGCTGCGCGCCGGCGCCGCGATGATCGTCGCGACGCCCGGACGCCTGCTCGACCACATGCGCTTCAGTTACGTGGACCTTGCCGGCGTCGAGATCGTCGTGCTCGACGAGGCCGACCGCATGCTCGACATGGGCTTCCTGCCCGACATCAAGCGCATTCTCGAGGCCCTGCCCAAGAAGCGGCAGACCCTGCTGTTCTCGGCCACCATGTCGCCGACCATCCGCAAGCTGGCCGACGAGATCCTGAATGACCCCGTCGTCGTGACGGTGGACCGCCAGGCGCCGCACCTCGCGATCGTGCAGACGCTTCATCCGGTCAGCCAGGAGCGCAAGTGCGCGCTGCTGACCAAGCTCCTGAAGCAGCCCGACATGGACTCGGTGCTCGTGTTCGTGCGCCGCAAGCTCGACGTGAATCGCGTGGCCAGCTCCGTGCGTCGCGTCGGCATCGACGCCGGCTCGATTCACTCGGGCCGCACCCAGGAAGAGCGCATCATGGCGCTCGACGACTTCCGCAGCGGCCGCACGTCGGTGCTCGTGGCAACCGACGTTGCTGCACGCGGCCTCGACGTCACCGGCATCTCTCACGTCATCAACTTCGACGTGCCGCACTCGCCGGAAGACTACATCCACCGCGCGGGCCGCACCGCGCGCGCCGGCGCCACCGGCGACGTGATCACGTTCGTCGCTCCCGACGAGGAAGAGCGCCTGCGCGAGATCCAGCGCGTGATCGGCATGCAGCTTCCGCGCACTGTCGTCGAAGGGTTCGAGTGCGGGCACTCGGGCGATGCGGCGCCTTCGCGGCGCGGTTCGGGACGGGGCGGTGCGAGTCGTGGCGGGGAATCCCGCGGAGGCCACGCGCCTCGTGGGCGCGCGCCTCGCGGCGACGCACCTCGCGGCGACGCACCGCGTGCCGACGCTCCGCGTGCCGAGGCGGCGAACGCCGATGGACCAGCCGACAGCACGGCGCGCGCGGAAGCACCACGCAGCGAAGATGGTGCGGCGCCCCGGCGCCGACGCCGTCGCGGCGGCAGGGGCGGACGCCCCGCAGGCGCACCCGCCGCTGCAGTCTAACTTCCGAGAAAATGGGGTCTGACCCCATTTTTTGTTCAGGTCTCCACGCTCACCTCGTCCGGATCGAGCTCCGGCCCGTCGTAGTGCAGCAGCTGCGGCCAGCGGGTGACGATCAGGCAAGCCGCCAGGATCGTGCCGATGCCGCCGGAGACGATCGCGAACGGTACGCCGAACAACGTGGCCATGATGCCTGCTTCCACTTCTCCGAGCTGCGGTCCGCCCTGGAAAAAGATCTGACTGCTGCTGCTCATGCGCCCGCGCATGCTGTCGGGCGTCTGGAGCTGCCGGATGGTGTTGCGAATGATCGTGCTGACGGCGTCGGCCGCACCCATCACGACGAGCGCCGCGACAGCTATTCCGAAGCTGCCGGTCAGGCCGAAGCCCACGGTGGCGACGCCGAAGACGCCCACCGCCGCGAGAAGAGTCCGCCCCTGGCGCCGAATGCCGGTCATCTGGGAAACCACGAAGGCTGCCGTCACCGCCCCCGCCGATTGCGCAGAGACGAGCCAGCCGTAGCCCACGCCGCCCACGCCGAGGATGTCCTTGGCGATGATCGGCATCAGCGTGTTCGCCGACGCGAAGAACGTCGCGGTGAAGTCGAGCAGCATGCTCGACAGGATGATCGGCCGCGACAGGATGAAACGGAACCCCTCGACGGCCGCGCCAAGGTTGATGCCGGGAGAGTTCCGGGTGTCCTGCTCAATGCGGCCGATCGCCATGAGCGCACCGATGACGGCCGCAAAGGATAGCGCGTTGAGCACGTACGCGTAGCCGAGGCCGTAGTGCGCGATCACCAGTCCGCCGGCGGCCGGGCCCACGATCGCACCGGTGTTGAAGGCGATCGACGACATGCTGAACGCGTTCGGGAGGTCGCGCGGCGCGACAAGGTTCGGGATGATCGACTGGCGCGCGGGGAGATCGAAGGCGATGGCCGCAGCCTGGACGGCGGTGAGGCCGTAGATCCACCAGAGGTCGATGTGCTCGGCAAACGTGAGCAGCGCCAGCGCCGCGGCCACCGCGGTCATGATCGACTGGGTCACGAAGAGCACGCGCCTTCGGTCGTACGTATCGGCCACCGGCCCGCCGATGAACGAGAACAGCACGATCGGAACGATGCGCGCCAGGCCTATGCCGCCCAGCTCGAGGGGGTTCGGCTCCTCGCTCATGGCGCGAATGTGCCAGTGCACGGCCGCAAGCTGCATCTGCGATCCGGCCATGGATACGACGAGCCCCATCCACAGGAAGCGAAAGCGCCGGTTTCGCAGCGAGGTCGGTACGCTCAGGCGCATCGGGGTCCTATAGCGGAGGCCCGAGAGCGGAAGGAATCCCCCACCCGCCGTTCTTCGGGCGGGGCGTGTTTACCCGCGCATCATTCGTACCGGGCCTTCGCTGCGGAGCAGCGTAAGACCCACGTCGTGCTGGTGACGTTCGATCCGCAGGTCCACGCAACTGTTCGCCGACACGCGAAGCCCGTCGATGCGCAGCTCGGTGATGCTCGGCGGCAGTTGCGAGCGAATGAACGAAACCGTGTCGTCGCCGCCGGTGACGGACATACCCAGGCAGGAACTGAGCAACAGGTACGGGCTTGCTGCTGCCCAGGCCTGTGGCGCGCAAGCCACCGGATACAGCGTAGGTCCCTCCCCGCTGCGTGACGCGAACCCGCAGAACAGCTCGGGCATGCGGTGGTGGTCGAAGAACGTGCTTGCGCGCAGCATCGACTCGAACAGCACGGCAACCTCGGTTCGGTAGCCGTACCGCGCCAGGCCGCGGCCAATCACCGCGTTGTCGTGAGGCCACACCGAGCCGTTGTGGTACGACATCGGGTTGTAGCGAGCCTCTCCTTCCGCGACGGTGCGAACGCCCCATCCCGAGAAGGAGTCCGGCGCCATCAGTCGCGTGACGATGGAGCGCGCCTGCGCCTCGTCGGGCAGGCCGGCCCACAATGCGTGGCCCGCGTTCGATGCGCGCACACGGCAAGGCTTCTTCTCGCCGTCGAGGGCGAGCACAAAGGTTCCGAGCTGATCGCACCAGAAGCGCTCGTGAAACTTTTCCCGAAGCGTTCGCGCCTGCGCCCTGAGGCGCGCCGCGAAGTCGTCCTCGTGACGGGCGTCGCCGAGCTCGGCCATGCTGAGCAACGCGAGATAGAAGTAGGCCTGCACCTCGCAAAGCGCGATCGGGCCGCGCGCCAAGTGACCGTCGGCGTGGAAGATCGAATCGTGCGAATCCTTCCAGCCCTGCTGCACGAGGCCATTGACACTCTGACGCGCATACTCGAGGAAGCCGTCGCCGTCCGTGTCGCCGTACTCCGCCGTCCAGCGCAGCGCCGCGAGAAGATTCGGCCAGATCTCCTCGATGAGACCCAGGTCTGCGGTACGGCGAAAGTACTCTCCTGCCAGCACGAGGAACAGCGGTGTCGCGTCCACGCTGCCGTAGTAGCGGCCGAACGGCACCTCGCCGAGCGCAGCCATCTCGCCGCCGCGCATCTCGTGGATGATCTTGCCCGGCTGCGCGTCCTGCGCGTCGTTCTCCTCGGTGGCCTGCGTGGCAGCGAGGAAGCGCAGCACGCCGGCAGCAACGTCGGGATGCAACCACAGGCAGGAGAGCGCCGTCAGGATGCTGTCGCGCCCGAACGGCGCGCTGAACCACGGAACTCCGGCATATGGGAACGGCCCGTGGGGCGTGTCGGTGATCATCATGTTGAGATCGGCGCGCGAGCGCGCGAGCCACCGATTCACGCTCACGTTACTGGTCCGTATGTCGCAGGACTCCTCGTGAAGCCTGGCAATGCGCTCGCGAAGCGCTTTTTCGGTTTCCTCGAACGATCGCGCGGTCACGCGCGGCCCGCCGAAATCGGCCTGCGTGCGGATTTCAATGGTGGTGCGAACGTGGGGCTCGAGGTGCAAGCGAAAGTGCGCGGAGCCGGGCAGCAGTTCGGTCGGTGCCGGGTCGAACGAGATGCACGTACGGCGCAGCCTTCCATCAAGGCCCTCGTAGGACATCTCCACCGAATCCGCGTCGACGACGTTCGGGCGGCGCCTGCCTCGCCGCGCCCGGCGCGTGCCGCGCACCTCGAAGATGTCGGCAAAGTCCGCGTCGAAGCTGAGCGCAAGATCGGTGATGACCGCGCTGCTGCTGAAATTGGACACCACGATACGCTCGCTGCAGCACCCCTCCCACAGACATTTCGAGCGCCGGAGGTGAAGCTCGCCGCGCGGCAGGACGAGCGTGCCGTCGACCACGAGGTCGGGATTGGTGAGATCCACCGCCAGCACGTCGTTGTCCTCGCGAACACTCGAGCTGAGCAGGTGCGGCCTGCGCCTGCCGACGCGTAGCTCCAGGCGCGACAGCACTCGTGTGCCTTGAACGTACATGCCCTGCTCGGCCAGGCCCACGTGCTGCACGTCACCGAAGCGATCGAAGACTGCGAAGGTCTCCCCTTCCTTGAGAACAAGCGTGCGGCCGTCGGCCCGCGAGGACGTGGCCAGGATGTAGGCGGTTTGGTGAATCTCGACGACTTCGTCGGCGTGATGAATCTCGGCGACCCTGTCGTCCTTGTTTCCCGCGCCGACTTCGTCGTCCAGGCTCACGAGGTTGCGCTCGACCATGGCTCAGGCGTGCCTTGCCAGTGGCTCCGACGCGACATCCATCACGCGATCGTAAACATCCAGGTACGCGTCCACCATGGAACCCACGCCGAAACGTTCCTCGAAATACCCCCGGCAGTCGACGCGATTGATCTCGTCGATGCGGGCAACGGCTTCCACCGCCTGTTCGATATCGTTCACGATGAATCCGCTGACGCCGTCCTGCACGACTTCCGGCACCGAACCCTCACCAAAGGCAACCACCGGCGTTCCGCACGCCATCGCTTCGATCATCACCAGGCCGAACGGTTCGGGCCAGTCGATCGGGAAGAGCAGGGCCAGGGCATTGCCGAGAAGCTGGTTCTTCGCCTCGCCCCCGATCTCGCCGACGTACTCGATGAGCGGATTGTCGAGCAAGGGCTCCACCACTTCGTGAAAGTAGATCCGGTCCGCGCGATCGATCTTGGCCGCGATCTTGAGCGGCAGTCCGACGCGCGTCGCAATCGCGATCGCACGATCGACGCGCTTCTCGCGGGACATCCTCCCGAGGAACACCAGGTAGGGCTCGGGCCGCCATTGAAACGTGAACTCGTCGAGGGGTAGCCCATGGTGGACGGTGGCCATCCAGCCGGCGTGCGGCAGCGGCCGGCGCTGCGAATCCGAGATCGAAACGAGCGGCACGTCGCGAAAGCGTCGGTAGATGGGTTCGAGATCGGCAAGGTCGAGCCGGCCGTGCAGCGTCGTCACATTCGGCGTCGGACAGCGCGCGAGGAACGGATACGCGAGATAGTCGGCGTGCGAGTGGATCACGTCGAATTCGTCGGCCCGGCAGAGCACCTCGTCGAGCATGCACACGTGATAAGCGAGCGAGTCTCGAACCTCGAGCAAGCGCAGCGCGGACGGGGCACATGCGACCAGGCGCGCCCGCGTGCGAGAGTCGCCGCTCGCAAACAGAGTCACCTCGTGTCCGCGCCGCGTCAGTTCCTCGGTCAGGTTGGCGACGACGCGCTCGGTGCCGCCGTAGCACTTGGGCGGCACACTCTCGAAAAGGGGGGATATCTGGGCAATGCGCATCAACGTTGTCCGACGTGCAGTCTCGTACAAGATTGACGACGTGGGGAGACACGCGCGACGTTTTTGCCGCACCTGCCCCGGCGCGATATCGACAGCCCACGACCGGGTGGTTTCCGTTCGGACTGCCTGACGCGCGCAACGCGAAAAGGAAAAGGGCCTGCCGAGCAACGCCCGGCAGGCCCTTCGTCTTCTCAGTCCGCCACTTGGCGGACCGTCCTGATCAGAGCGCGATCAGCGGCGCGATCACCAGCGCGATCACGCACATCAACTTCATCAGGATGTTGAGCGACGGACCGGCGGTGTCCTTGAACGGATCACCGACCGTGTCACCGACGACGGACGCGTTGTGGGCTTCGGAGCCCTTCTCGTGCAGGGAGCCGTCCTTCATGCGGTAGCCGCCTTCGAAGGACTTCTTCGCGTTGTCCCACGCGCCACCCGCGTTCGACATGAAGATGGCCATGCACACGCCGCTGGCGGTCACGCCGACGAGCATGCCGCCGAGAGCCTCGGGGCCGAGCAGAAAGCCGCACGCCACCGGCGAGACCACGGCGAGCACGCCGGGCATCACCATGCGCTTGATGGCCGCCGCCGTGCTGATGTCCACGCACTTGGCGGTGTCGGGCTTGGCGGTTCCCTGGAGCAGGCCGGGAATTTCGCGGAACTGGCGGCGAACTTCCTGGATCATCTCCATCGCGGCTTCGCCGACTGCGGCCATCGCCATCGACGAGAACAGGTACGGCAGCATCGCACCTACGAGAGTGGCAGCGGTGACCGCCGGGTTCAGCACGTTGATGCCGGTAATGTTGGCCTGCTGCGTGAAAGCCGCGAACAGCGCCAGAGCCGTCATGGCCGCCGAACCGATCGCGAAGCCCTTGCCGATGGCCGCCGTGGTGTTGCCCACCGCGTCGAGCTTGTCGGTGCGCTCACGCACCTCCTTGCTCTGGTGGCTCATCTCGGCGATGCCGCCGGCGTTGTCCGCGATCGGACCGTACGCGTCGACGGCAAGCTGGATGCCGGTGGTCGAGAGCATGCCGAGGCCGGCAATCGCCACGCCGTAGAGCCCGGCGAAGTAGTGCGCGAGGATGACGCCGGCCGCGAGTACCATGACCGGTGCTGCGGTGGACTGCATGCCGAGGCCGAGGCCGGCGATGATGTTGGTGGCCGTGCCTGTCTTCGACTGCTCGACGATGCTGTTGACGGGCGCCTTGCCCTGCGAGCAGTAGTACGACGTGATCATGCCGATCGCGACGCCGGTCAGCAGGCCGGTGACCGTGGCATGGCCGACCGACAGCGCCGAGACGCCGCCTGTGCCGGTCTCGGGCCACATCGCGATCGAAATGAAGTAGGTGGCGACCGCCATCACGCCTGCCGCACCAAACGATCCGAAGTCGAGAGCGTGCTGCGGATTGCCGCCCTCTTTCACCCGAACGAACGCAGTGCCGACGATGGAGGCCAGAATGCCGCCCGCCGCGACCACCAGCGGCAGCACGACCGGCGCCAGCGACGAACCGCCGGATACCGCCTCGAAGCCCATGCCGAGCACCATCGCGCCGATGATGGCTCCGACGTAGCTCTCGAAAAGGTCGGCGCCCATGCCGGCCACGTCGCCGACGTTGTCACCGACGTTGTCGGCGATGACGGCGGGGTTGCGGGGGTCATCCTCGGGAAGTCCCTCTTCGACCTTGCCGACGAGGTCCGCGCCGACATCGGCCGCCTTCGTGTAGATGCCGCCGCCGACACGCGCGAAGAGCGCGATGGACGAAGCGCCCATCGAGAAGCCCGTCATCACGCTGAGCGTGGTGCGCAGTTCTTCGCGACCGAACATGTTGTTGAAGAGGAACAACAGGCCGCCGAGACCGATCAGGCCCAGACCGACGACCGTCATGCCCATCACCGAACCGCCGGCGAAGGCGACGGCCAATGCGGGAGGAAGACCGATGCGCGCCGCAGCCGTCGTCCGTACGTTGGCCTTGGTAGCGACCCTCATTCCGAAGTAGCCGGAGGCTGCCGAAGCGAGCGCTCCCATGATGAAGGCGGCTGCGACCAGGGGGCTGCGGTTCTCGCCGCCCATGTTGGCGGCGACGAGCAGCGCGGCGACCACCACCACGAAGATCGAGAGCACCTTGTATTCGCGCGCAAGGAAGGCCATCGCCCCCAGCTCGATCTGGTGCGCGATCTCCTGCATGTCCTCGGTTCCGGCGTCCTGCCGGGAGACCCACGACGCCTTGCTGTAGGCGAAAAGGAGTGCGAGCAATCCCGCGGCTGGCGCGGTCAGGATGAGCATCTCTTCCATCGTATCCCTCCGTGCGGCTGGAACTCAGGCCCCCCAGCCGTACACAATCTTGCTTAAAAATCGGTCGCTTGGGCTCTTTCGCCCGAACCCCGGGGTGCCATCGTCGTAGACTCCCTGACCGGCGGATCCGGTGATCGCCAAGGCGCAGCCAAGTGGTCTGTGGGGAAGCCCGACGTTGACGCGATCCACACCTCGCGGGTGCGGCTCATGTCATCCGGGTTTCCATAGACGGGCGTCGGCGGGTCTGCAAACGACGAGGCTCACGCCTGCAGCAGCCCGGCCGGTCCCGGGGCCGGCGTCTGCGGTATTGGCCGGCCGGGCACGACGGATCCCCCGCGGTGCAACCTGCACGAAGTCCCTTCCGGTCCCGCCCGGAACATTGCGTCTCTGACCACGATGGCCGATCGTGCGGCCCAGGATGGACGACTGGCCCGCTCTTGCCGGCGTTTCTGCCGCGCTCGGCGCCTGCGCGGTCGCGGTCGCCTGGGCCTGGCGTTGCCCTCGCCAGGTGATCGACCACGCCGCCCTGGTCCTCGGCGCAGCGGCCGTGCTCTCGCTGCTGGCGATCGCGGCGATCGTCCGCCCCGACGGCGCGGGCCTGCAACTGCGGCTGGAC
>JBHEOD010000062.1:19583-20061 GCA_046261745.1 Binatia bacterium | reverse complement strand
CCCAAGGCGAGAGGCCCCCGCAAAAGTCGCCGCCGTCACCATGAAGCAGCGCCGATCAGGAGATCGTAAGCAGATCAGGACTCCTCGAGCAGATACGCCAGGTCTTCCTTCCCAAGCCGTTGCCCGAACGTTGCGTCGTCCACCACGGCATCGGCGAGCGAGGCCTTGTCGCGCTGGAGTTCAAGGATCTTCTCTTCGATCGTGTCCGCCGCGACCAGCCGGTATGCCATGACGGTCCTCGTCTGCCCGATGCGGTGGGAGCGGTCGATGGCCTGCGCCTCCACGGCCGGGTTCCACCACGGATCGAACAGCACCACGTAGCTCGCGGCCGTCAGGTTCAAACCCGTCCCGCCTGCTTTCAACGAAACCAGGAACACGCACGGCTCCGCGCACCCCTGGAATGCGCCCACCACGTCTTCGCGCTTCTGCGTCTGACCGGTGAGCACGAAGCAACGCACCCCGCGGCGTCGAAGCTCGG
>JBHEOD010000062.1:6152-19573 GCA_046261745.1 Binatia bacterium | reverse complement strand
ACACCAGCTCTCGCTCGTCAGGACTGGCTCTGTTCTGGTGCCTTCCAGCCTGTAACTGAACCCACCGTACATTCCCGGATAGGCGAACCACATCGCCGGCCTCGGCAGCTCGAGCAACGGCTCGAGCACTTCGATGAGCAGGTCGAACTTCGAGGAGGAGGCGCCGGCAAGACTCGGATCGACGAGACCGGGATGGCAGCAGATCTGGCGCAGCCGCATGAGTGCCGCAAGGATCTGGATGCGCGCCTTCTCGCCTTCGGGTCCCTTGCGCCCCAGCCGGTCCACGAGCTGGCGGCTCGCACGAAGCGTGGCCAGGTAGAGCTTTCTCTGCTCGGCGGTCAGTTCGCAGCGCCGTGTCTCCTCGATTCGCGCCGGAAGGTCCGGTGCGACCTCGTGCTTGCGGCGCCGCAGCATGATGGGCCGGAGTTTGGCCGCGAGAAGACGGCGCTCGGCCTCCCCCACGGTGCCGCGGTCGAAGCGCTCCTCGAAACGTTTTCGCGTTCCGAAGTAGCCGGGGCTCACGCACTCGACGATGCTCCAGAGATCGCGTGTACGGTTCTCGATCGGCGTGCCGGTGAGTGCGAGACGGTGGCGCGCTTTCAGGTCTCGCACCGCCCTGGAGACCGCGGCATCGGGGTTCTTGACGTTCTGCGCCTCGTCGAGCACGAGCGCCCGCAGCTCAACCTTGCTCCAGTGCTCGACGTCGCGACGCAGCAGCGCGTAGTTCACGACGACGAGGTCGTACTCGCGTGTGCGTTCGAGAAGCTCGCGGCGTTCGGCGCCGCGCGTGAGCGCCACGACGCGCATGCCGGGCGTGAAGCGCACCGCCTCCTCGAGCCAGTTGTGCACCACGCTGGCCGGGCACACGACCAGTGCCGGGCCACGGTGGTTTCCCGCCAGGCGCAGTCGCTCGAGCCAGGCCAGGGTCTGGATGGTCTTGCCGAGACCCATGTCGTCGGCCAGCACCGCGCCGGCGCCGAGCGACGAGAGAAACGACAGGAAGTCGAGGCCGTCGCGCTGATAGCCGCGCAGCTCACCGCGGAACGTCCGCGGAACGGCCACGCGCGGCACTCCACGAAAGGCCGCGACCTTGCGGCGAAGCGCTTTCGCCATCGCGACGGTGGAAGGATCGGCGCCGAGCATCTCGAGCCGATCGAGCGCTCCGGCGGGAGCCGAAGCGAGTTGCCAGATCCCGAGTCGCTGCTCCTCGCCGGGCTGCGACAGATCGATGCCGACGTCGGCAAGCGCCTCGGCGGCGGCGTCAACGTCGTCGCGAACTGCGCGTCGCACCCATCCGTCCCTGAGTCGCACGAACTCTTCGCGCGAAGTCAGAAGCGCGTCGATGTCTCCCGGACCGAGCGCCTCGCCCTCGATCTGCCACTCGACCCTGACGCCGAACCAGTCTTTGCCGTCGGCGCGGATGTCGAGCTTCGGCCTGGGCGGCGAATCGCGCAGCAGACGGTGGATGCGGCGGGTCGCGAGAAACGTGGCGCCGGCAGGACGCGCATCCCACGCGTCAGCGAGAGGCGCGAAGCGCGGCGGACGAAGCGAAAGCACCCACGCATCGCCGTCGAACTGGCCCGGCTGCGGGCAAAGTGAGCGCAGCCACTCGGCAGCCGGCTCCGTGCACTCGCGGTCCGGCGCGAACAACCACGCGTCGCCGCCGGCACCGACGTCCTTCCACGTCGGCGGCGACGCGTCGGTCGCATGAAACGGCAGGCCTGCGCGATCCTCGGGCGCGGGCGCCTCGGTGGCGACGTCGCCGTCGCGGTCGCCGTCGCGGGGAAGCGTCGCGCTCGGCCCCGGGAGCTCGAGCCATCGAAGCTCGCGCGCACCGCCGGCCGGCGGTCGTGCGGAATGCGGCTCGCCGAATCGCGCAAGCAGCGGCGACGCGCGGGCGTCATCGGCGCGCCGGTATTCCCACTGACCATCTGCGACGTACTCGAACAGGCCTGATGCGCTCGCCGCCGGTCTTTCCCGCCCGCAGTCGCCAGCCCTCTCCGCAGGCGGAGAGAGATCCTGCGCAACGGCGAACAGCCGGACCCGCAGCGTTTCATCGTCGTCTCCATCGAGAAGGAAGATCGCGCGCGAAGGCACGCGCCGCGTCACCTGTTCGATCGTCTCGGCAATGCCGGGGTACGAAGTCGCGAGGCGGCGCAGGGTTCCGATGCTTTGCTCCGCCTCGAGCTCGAGCTTCCCGACGACACCGAAACCGTCCACCACATGAGCGGGCGGCTCCGCGACCACTCGCCACAGCGTGCCGGCCGCCAGCAAGTAGGAGGCCGCAGCGGAGCGGTGGCCCTGCAGGCGCGTGACCTCGTCGAGGGAGCAGCGGCGCTCGCTGCCGAGCCGCACGACGAGCTGCATCCTGGCCACGCCCCCTTCGATGGCGCACGCGGGCTCGATCGATGCGGTCTCGCGCGAATGCGTCGCCACGTCGCCGTGCGAGATGCCTGCGCGCGAGAGAGCCTGTTCGGCGCCCGAGGTGTCCCACGTGACGAGGCCGGTGTGGCCGAAATCGAGTAGCAGACGTTCGAGATCCTCGCCGGCGATGCGACTGGTTTGCCACCATCCGGCTACGGAGAAATAGCCACAGGTCCATTCGAGCAGTGCGTGAGACTCCGGCGACAGCAAACCTGGAGCGCGGTTCGACTCGTCGAGAAGAACGCGAAGCTGCTCCGGCCGCCGAAGGTCGTCGCGCAAGCGCGCCGAAGAGAGAAGCGCGAACATCTCGACATACAGGCGCCCGTCCCCGTCGAGGCCGGGGCGAAGCGTCAGTCGGAGATGCTTGTCGTGAAACTTGCGGACAGGCTGCGCCCACTCGTCCAGCTGCCGGCGCAGCGCGGCCTCGCTGCGCCGGTGCATCTTCTCCTGCGCCGCCGGCGAGCGGAGGAATGCCAACACGTCTTCCGGAAGAACGGTCGGTACGATCCTCGACAGGCGCGAGACGAGAAGTGCGCAACGGATATCGCCATCCGCCTCATCCGCAAGATCCCAGTGGATGAGACGCTCGAAGGTTACGCCGAGACCACGGCAGATCTCTCGAACGTAACGATTCCTGTCGTGACCCGTGGCCGCCTCGCGCAGGGCGGCGAGCAGCGCGGGAACCTCGGGCGGCGCTGCAGCCCGCGCGGCGGCCCCTCGCTGATTGGACGTCGCTTGCCTCCGTAGCCGCGCCACTTTCGTTGCCGCGAGCAGCTGTTTGCGCAACGCGAGGGCCGACGGCGCGACGACGCGTACGAGCGGGGGAAGGCCGCGGGAACCTGCGGCGGAAGCGCGCACGCTTTTCTTGAAATCGTCTTCGTCCTCCTCGAAGTCGTCGCCGTCGTAATCTGCGTCTTCGTCATCGAAATCGTCTTCGCAATCCTCGTCGTAGTCTTCTCCGGCTTCGATCTCGTTCGCCAAATCCAGGATCCGCATCGGCGGAAGCTTGGCGGCGTCGAGCTTGACGGGTTGAAAGCTCATCGCGTCCGCGTGCTGCCGCACCGTACCCAGCTTGCTCGCGAGCAGGTGCGCGAACAGCGTGCATGCCGCGGCATAGACGTGCTTGCAGTCCCCGCCGATCGGACACGAGCAAGCGGTCGTGTGTCGGGTCCCTCGAATCATCCACTCGCAGTGGTACTTGCGCGTGCCGCGTACGTCGGCTTCGAAACCTTGGCCCTCCACATCCACGTCGAGCGCGAGGACACGGCCGCCGCGCGCGTACTCGCGACCGCGTACGGCGCTGCGCGCGTCAAAGCGCGCGAGCGCCCGAGCGAGCTTCTTCAGATCGATGTTGGGAAAGTCCGCGACGAACGGGACCTTGGGGCGGCGACTCACGGCCGGGAGAATCCGACCGCTCGACCAGCGATTCAAGTCTCCGTGTGCGTGCAGCGCGACGGCGTGGGGCGAGTAATCTCCAGCCAGGGCCAGATCGTCAGTCCGGCTCCACCCCAACCAAATCCTCGAGCGAGACCCTCAGCACCTTGGCCAGCCGGCGTAAGGTCTACGAGACGTAGGAGTACGTGCGGCTCAAGGTCCTCACGCTGCGACGCAGGGCGCGTGAGCAGCTTGTTGACCTTGCTACTGCAGTTCCAACGTCGTCGTCACGGTCACCGTCGTCGAAACCGGCATCGTACCGGTCGCTGCGAAGTCCGCGGCGGCCGGGCATTGCGGGATGACGTCCTGCCCGACCGCGACCCGAAGGATGGCCAGCGCGTCCGAAGCGGTCACTTTTCCGTCGCCGCCATAGTCGCATGACACGAGGGGGCATTCGTCTGCACCGACCGCCGTGCGGAGGGCGATCAGCGCGTCTCCGGCGCTGATCTTCCCGTCGCCGGACGCATCGCCGCAAAGCTGCACCGGGATCGTGGTCGTCGTGGTAACCATGGTGGTCGTCGTGGTCACCATCGTGGTCGTCGTGGTCACCATGGTGGTGGTCGACGTAGTCGTCGTCGTGGTAGTCGTCGTGGTAGTCGTCGTGGTAGTCGTCGTGGTAGTCGTCGTGACGGAGCATTCCGGTTCGGTCACACCCGAGCAGACTCCGAGGGTGCACGCGTCACTCGTCGTACAGGGATCGCCGTCGTCGCAGGGGTTTGCGTCGGGGTCGGCGCCGGTGCACGAATCGCTGGCCTCGACGCAGGTCTCCGAGCAGTCGTCGTCGCCGTCCGGGCCGGAGCATGGATCGCCGTCGTGCACGGAACACGTGCCGCCCGAGCAGGTGTCCGCCCCGTTGCAGAATACCCCATCGTCGCAGTCGTCCGTGTTCTCCGGGTGCGTACAGCTTGCGGAAGAGCCGTCGCAGATGTCGTCCGTGCACGCGTTGTCGTCCGCGGCGCACGGCGTGTCTTCGACAGCCATCAGGTCTGCCCCACAGCTCGCGCCGGTGCCGCTACAAGACTCCGCGACATCGCACTCCCCGCCCGCCACTCGACACACACTGGCCGAAGACGCGAAGGCATCGGCGGGACAGGCTCCGCTGGTTCCCGTGCACTTCTCCTGAAGATCGCAAACACCGGCGGTGGCCCTGCAGACGACAGTGGACACGGCGACCGCATCGGCCGGACAGGACGTCGAGTTACCGGCGCAGGTTTCCGCGACATCGCAGCTGCCACCCGCGGCGCGGCAAATCTTCGTCGAGATCGCGAGCCCATCGGCCGGGCAAACGGTGCTGGTTCCCGTGCATCGTTCCGCCACGTCGCACACGCCGCTGGCGGCTCGACACGTCGTCGTCGAGGACGCGAACGACTCTGCCGGGCACGTGCCGCTCGAGCCGGTGCAGAGTTCCGGAGCGTCGCAGACACCGGTCACGCCGCGACACACCGTGCTCGAAGCGGCAAAGGCGTTGGCCGGGCATTGCGAGTTCGTCCCGCTGCAGTGCTCGTCGACGTCGCAGACGCCTGCGGCCGACCGACAGGAGAGCGTCGTGGCCGCGAACGAATCGGGCGGACAGCTTCCGCTGCTCCCGGAGCAGGTCTCCACGACATCGCAGGGGCCGCTCGCCGTTCGGCAGACCACCGGGGAGGAGACGACAGCATCCGCGGGGCAGCCGGCACTGCTACCGTTACAGGTTTCGGCGACGTCGCAGATGCTGGCGGCCGGCCGGCAAACGGTCGAGGCGGCCGCCAGCGAATTCGCCGGGCACACGCCGCTCGTCCCGTTGCATTGCTCCTGCGGATCGCAGCCGCCGGTCGAGGCCCGGCAAACAACGTTCGAGGACGCCAGGATGTTCGTCGGGCAGGCCGCCGAAGTCCCGGTGCAGGTTTCCGCGGCGTCGCAGATCGCGCCGGTCGACGCGCGGCAGACGACGGACGTCGGGGTGAACGCGTTGGCGGGACAGACCGACGAACTTCCAGTGCAGTTCTCGGCGACGTCGCAGGCGCCGGAGGCGGCTCGGCAGATGGTCCCGCCGGAAGCGAACGCGTTCGCCGGGCAGTCGGCGCTCGAGCCCGTGCAGTTCTCCGCAGCGTCGCAGGTTCCCGATGCACCTCGACAGTTGACGGTGGTCGCTCGAAACGCGTCGGCTGGACACGTACCGCTCGAGCCGTCGCAGCTTTCGGCAAGATCGCAGGGGCCGGTCGCCTGCCGGCAGGTGAACCCCGCGCCTCCAGGCTGGCAGGTGATCGCGTTGCAGCAGACCGAAGGATCGTCCGCGAACGGATCGCAGGCCTCACCTCCGTCGACGACGCCGTTGCCGCACGCTCCGGTGTAGTAGAGCCCGATGAATGACGACGCCTTGCCGCCGGCCGCCTGGAAATCCCCACCGGCGTACAGGCTCTCACCGATGACCGCGAGCGAGGCGACGCCGTCGGCGGCGCCCTGCCCCAGCGCGCTCCAGATCGCCCCGTCCCATTTGGCGATGCGGGATGCCGCCGAACCGCCGGCGGTTGTAAAAAATCCTCCCGCGTACAGATCAGTGCCAAGTTCGGCCAGCCTGTAGACGAGGTTGTTCACTCCGTCACCGAGCGCCGACCATGCGACTCCGTTCCACTTCGCAACCGAGCGGGCCACGTTCCCGCCGGCGGTCGTGAACTGCCCACCGGCGTAGAGGTCACTACCGATCACCGCCAGCGAGTAGACGGCGCCATTGGTGCCGGAGCCAAGCGCGGACCAGGCGGCTCCGTTCCATTTCGCGATGTGCGCAGCCGGAGAACCACCGGCCATCGTGAACGGACCGCCGGCGTAAAGGTCCGAGCCGACGGCTCGCAGGATGAACACGTCTCCGTCCATGCCGCTCCCGACCGCGGACCAGGCGCCGCCGCTCCACTTGGCGATGTGGCTCGCGCCCGTCGTGCCGGCAGTCGTGAAGACTCCTCCTGCGTAAAGCGTCGTGCCGATCGCCGCGAGAGCGTAGACGTCAGCGTCCATGCCTTTGCCGAGCGCCGACCAGCTCGATCCGTTCCATTTCGCGATCCGATCGGCCGACACTCCGCCGGCCGTCGTGAATTCGCCGCCCACGTAGAGGTCGGAACCGATGAGGGCCAACGCGTAGACGCCGCCGTTCAGGCCGCCGCCGAGCGCAGACCACGACAGGCCGTTCCAGCGCGCAATGTAGTTGGCCGCAGCCCCGCCGGCCGTGGTGAAGAACCCCCCTGCGTAAAGCGTGTTTCCGTCCGCCGCGAGGATCTCGACGCGTCCGTTGGTTCCCGCACCGCTGTTCGTGCCGAGAGCCGTCCACTGGCTCGCGACGTAGCCGGCGATGCCGGCGCCTTCGATCCCCGCGACGACCGTGAAGTCGCCGCCGATGTAGAGGGCGCCTCCCAGCGCCGCGATCGACAGGATGTTCTCGTTCGTTCCGGCGCCGATCGCCGACCAGGCCGATCCGTTCCACCTGGCGATCGTATCGGCATTGACCGTGCCGGCGGTCGTGAACGCCCCGACCGCGTAGAGGTCGGAGCCGACGGCAGCCAGCGCGAATACGCCGTCGTCCATGCCCTTGCCCATCGCGGACCAGGACGAACCGTTCCAGCGCGCGACGTTGTCGGCGCCGACGCCGCCGGCCGTCGAGAAGTTGCCGCCCGCGTAGAGAGTCGAGCCGTTGACGGCCAGCGCGTCGACTTCGCCGTCCATGCCCGATCCGAGCGAAGACCAGGAGACGCCGTTCCAGCGCGCGATGCGCGAGCACGGCGAGCCGCCGGCCGTCGTGAACAGACCGCCGGCGTAAAGCGTGCCGCCGGACGCCGCCAGCGCGTAGACGGCTGTGTTCATCCCGGAGCCGAGCGACGACCAGGCCACGCCGTCCCATTTGGCGATGCGGGCCGCCGGTCCCCCTCCGGCCTGCGTGAAAGAGCCTCCCGCGTACAGGTCGGTGCCGCTCGCGGCCAGGGCGCGAACCTCGTTGTTGACCCCGTCGCCGAGCGTGGACCACGAGATTCCGTCCCACCTGGCGATGCGCGACGCCGGCAGGCCGCCGGCCGTGGTGAACGCACCGCCTGCGTAGAGGTCGGTTCCGATCACGGCCAGCGCGTAGACGTTGCCGTTGAACCCGTCGCCGAGCGTTGACCAGGCCGATCCATCCCACTTGGCGATACGCGACGCGGGGATACCGCCCGCCGTGACGAAGTCGCCGCCCACGTAGAGATCGGTGCCAATGACGGCAAGCGCAAGGGCCGATCCGCTCAGCCCCGCGGGGCCGCCGAAGCGGCCATCCCAGGAACTGATGGGATCGATTCCGGCGAGCTCCGAGCCTGGTGCCGCGGCCGGCTGCAACGAAAGGTCCTGGTGTCGGTCCGGGCGGGAACGATTCGCGTCAGGGTGCACCGGGACGAAGTGCGGAACACCGTTCTCGTCGGTCTCCATGCGGAACCCCGACGGATCGATCGTACCCCGGAAGCGACCGCCGAGTTTGAGAGTACCGTCGGGCCGGAGCAGCCCGGAGATCGGCGCGGCAGCCGTCGTCGAGGCGACCGCGGGGGCGACAACTGCCGTCAGGGCGACGGTCAAGCCGCAGACCATGGCGACGAGAAGCCCGGCCTGGGGCCGGCTGGTGCGCGCGCGAACAGACCTCATCGTTTCCCTGCAACCCGCGCAACGACTTTCGTGTCAGACCGCGCGCACCGATGCGACCTTGCCCTCGGGCACTCGAGGCCGCGAGGGACCCGCAAAGGGCCAGAATGCGTCGCGCATCTGGCCCTTCGCGTTGAGGACTCGCTCATTTGTTCTTGCTGCCGCCCTTGCCTCCCGTCCCGCCTTTGACAAGGACCGTCTTGAACGAGGTATTGTTGTCGGAGTTGAGATCGTTGGTGCTGCTGCTCACGGTGGCCGTGTTGGTGACCTTGCCCTTGTTCCCCTTGATCAGCATGTAGACGTTGAAGCTCCTGGTTTCGCCGTCCACCAGCGTGCCCACCGGGCAGGTGAGCGTGGTCCCGGCGAGTGCGCATCCCCCGGAATCGAACAGGTACTCCGCGCCCTTGGCGGGCGGCAACGAGTCGATCACTTCGACGTCGTGGGCCGTCGAGGGGCCGGTGTTCGTCACCGTCAGGATGAAGGTCACGCGCGACGACGGCGAGAAGATGTCGGCGTCGGCTGTCTTGACGATGCCGACGTCGGCCAGTGTCGTCACCACCTTGTCCGCCGAGTCCACGTTGTCCCCGGGGACCGGGTCGGTTGTATCCGAGATGAACACGTCCGCCGAATTGATCAGCACCGTACCGTCGGCCAGGTCCGAATCGATGCGCACATTCACGAACACCAGCATAGGCGCAGCGCCGGTCGGCGGGATGTCGCCAAGGGAGCAGAACAGGGCGTTCGATCCCGAGGTGACTCCGCAGGGCAGCGGCGGGGACGGCAGCCCCTCGTTGTCGATGTACGCGTCGACGAACGTAACGTCGGCGGGCAGGAAGTCGCGCAGCAGCACGTCGTGGGCCGTCGACGGGCCGTTGTTATCGATCTGAATCTCATAGTGGAAGACCTCGCCCGCGACCGCAGAGCCGATGGCGAACTTCTGGAGACTCAGGTCGGCGCGGTTGTTGACGTTGAACAGCCGACCCCCGACGTTGTTGTTGAGCGCGGGGTCGAACTCGTCCGAGCTGCTGACGAAGTCGATCGACGACTGGGTACCGGCCGGCACGGCGTGGTCGACGAGCAACTGGAACCGGGCAGCAGCTGTGTCCCCCACCTCCAGCGTTTCGTACACGCAGATCACCCTGCGTCGCGTCTCGCCGGCCGGCTCGGTGTAGCAACTGCCCGTCGCGGTCGCTCCCGACGGGTTCGGATTCAAGGAGTCGGCAAGAACGCTTGTCCCGGCCGGGAGCAGGAACTCGAGCATCGTATTGCTCGCGGGAGACGGTCCCGCGTTCGTCGTCGATCCGGTGAACTCGATGCGACGACCGGCCGTGACGTTGTTGCCGCTGGAATTGTAGTTCGGCGCCTCTGGCATCGGCGGGAGAGCGCCGCCGGTGGGAACGACCAGGCCGGGCTGGCCACTGACCTGGACCTCGCCGGAGAAGACCGCGGAGGTCGCCAGATCGGCGACCGGGACGACGTCGAGGAACACGTCCGCATAGTTGTTGTCCACCGCCGGATCGAACGTGTCGGAGGTCACCCTCACCGTATTGGTGATGTGGATTTCCGTGTTGGCGACCATCCGGAAACTCGCCCGGAGCCGCCCCAGGCTCGAGGGCGTGAGGGGATAGAGGAAGTCGGTCTTGAAGGTGCCGATGTCCGACCCGAACTGAGTCTGCACCAGCGGGCCGGTCGTGCACGTGAACTGGGTGATGGCGCCGCCGCCCTGGGAGACACTGAACGCACACGATTGAATGCTGATGTCGCCGCTGCTCAACACGGCGTCGAGGATCGTGACGTTGCGCGCGGCCGAAGGGCCATAGTTGTCCACCCAGATCGTGTAATAGATGACCTCACCGGCGTGGATCGAGTCGCCCGGTTCGACGAGCTTGGTGATCCGGAGATCGGAGACCTCCTCGACGGCGGTTTCGACTTCGTAACTGTTGTCCGTGAGGTCGGGGTCGGTCTCGTTCGCGCTGACCGTCGCCTGGTTGATGACGAACAAGTCGATCTTGGCGAGATAGGCCGGCGTCACGTGGAACTTGATCGTGAAGCTGGTCGACTCTCCGACGGCGAGGTTACCGAGGGTGCAATCCAGCGTGCCTTCGGTGGCCGTGGAGCCGGTGATGGAGCAAGGCGCCGTAGCGCCCAGAAAGACGAGCCCCTCGCAGTCGGGATCGTTCTGGTCGACGAGGTCATCCGAGTCGTCGTCCGTGCCATTCGAACAGGAGGCAGCACCTCCACCGCCCTCGCCCTGTCCGGGAATCGAGAAGACATCCGACACTTCGACACCGGTCGCCGGGTCGGGGCCGGCGTTGTAGACACTGATCTGGTAGACAATGTCCGTGCCCGCCACCACGGTTGCGGGGCCGGTCTTGTAGATCGACAGGTCGGAATCCGCGAAGCTCACCGCGGGTGAGAGCAGCAGGGCCCAGAACAAACCGAACGGGATGGTGAATCTCTTCACGGGAAGCCTCCTTTTCGAAACCAGCTAACGGCGATCAACCCCGGCGGACGAACAAAACGCCAGCGGCCGTTGCGGCTCGATTTCATTTCGGCATACCCATGGCAAGCGGATTCGTACCTGTCGGGCTGTTTCGATCCGGCCCGGTCGATTGGGCGGCCGCGGGCGCCTCCCCCGCGTGCGCCGTGCAAACGAACCTCGAACCGGATTTCGTCGGGGTCGGCACTGCAAGAATTCGTGAACCAGACGACAGGCGACCGGTTCGTCGCAAGAAAAACCTTTTCACAGATTCTCTGCAATGCTGCCTGTTCCGCGTCCACGATCCACGGCAGACGGCCTCGCGAGGGCCGGATCCTATTCCGAAGCGACCGTCCCGACATCCGTCAGGGAGAAGTCGTCGCCCTTGTACAGGAGGGGTTCGCCCAGCGTCCTCGCGAGCGCATAGGCGAAACAGTCGCCGTAGTTGAGACCGGCTGGATGGCGTCCCTTTCCGAAACGAAGGAACGCATCGCGGGCGGCGTGGGCCTGATCGGCGTCGACGGGCACCAGTGCGATCTCCGCCTTGGCCAGGAACAGGTCGAGATCACGCAAGCCGTCGCCGCCATATCGCGCGCCGATTACGATCGACGTCTCGACGAACGTTGCCGTGGACAACGAGCGCGATGCGGCGGCTTCGATGGCGGCGTTGAAGGCGCGTCGCTCCGGTTCGTCCTGCAGGATCGCGAGAAGCGCCGATGTGTCGAGAATCATCCGCGTGGCAGTCCGTTCTCGTCGTAGCCGAGGATGTCGTCGGCCGTCCTGTTGTCGAGGACCGGCAGAGACGCACAGTGCAATGCGATCCGGTCGAGTTCTTCGGCGAGTGGCGTGCGAGAACGCTCACGCCGGACGCGGGCGAGCCGGTCGCGAAGGGCCTTGGTGACCGCTTCGGTCTTGGTCTCGCCCAGCAACTTCGCGAGTTCGTCTGCCAATCGTTCCGTTTCCGCGTTTCGGATGTTGAGCGCCATTTCCATTACACCTACACGGGATGCTACACGCCATCACGGGTCGGGCAACCCCCAGGGCCCCGCCGGGCCGCCTGAAGGAGAGGCCGCGCGGATTTCGGGCGTGGATTGGGGCCTCGCCAGCTCGACTAGGCCACGTAAGTCATTGATTTTACAGCACTCCCCCCGTGAACCCGCCGTCGCCACGGCCACCTTTCGCCAAACTTTCGCCAAAATCACCCTAAAACGAGCCCCGCAGATCGCTTGAGAGCCCCGATCGGCCAGGCGGACGGGCGGAGGTAGCCACCCATCGCCTTGACCAACCCGCGATGCAGACCTATCGTCCATCTACGATGAACGAACAAGACATCACCGACTGTTGTCCCCCGCCGAGCGCCGAGCCTGATCTTCGTTCCGTCGAAGGCAAGGAGGCCGACGAGGAACTGGCCACGCTGGCCAAGGCCATCGGGCACCCGGCCCGAATCCGGATCCTGCGCATCCTGATTCGCCGCACGGCCTGCATCTGCGGCGACATCGTGGACGAGCTTCCGCTCGCCCAGTCCACCGTTTCCCAGCACCTCAAGATGCTCAAGGAAGCGGGTCTCATCCGTGGCGAGGTCGATGGACCTCGCGTCTGCTACTGCATCGAACCCCGCGCACTGCACCGCCTGAAAGTGCTCGTCGCGGGAATGTAAGGAGAAAGCCATGACCACTGTTCACGTATTCGACCCTGCCATGTGTTGTTCGTCCGGCGTCTGCGGAACCTCCGTCGATCCCCGGCTCGCGCGCTTCGCGGCGGATCTTGATTGGCTGAGGTCGCAGGGAGTTGCGGTCGAACGCTTCAACCTGTCGCAACAGCCGGCGGCCTTCGCGGCAGACACCGAGGTGAAGGATGCTCTCGAAACGAAGGGGGAAGAGGCCCTGCCGCTCGTCAAGGTGAACGGCGACGTCAGGAGCATCGGCACCTATCCGTCTCGCGAGGAACTTGCCGCATGGGCGGGAGTCGTCGCGACCTCCGCAAACGAGAATGCTTCCCAGACCAAGTGCTGCACCCCCTCATCCAGCAGCGACGCAAAATCGGGCTGCTGCTGACAGGAGACGAACATGGCCACCCTGCTTCAAGATCCGACACGAATTCTTTTCTTCACGGGCAAGGGCGGCGTTGGCAAAACCTCCGCCGCGTGCGCCACGGCCATTGGTCTTGCGGACGCGGGCAAGCGCGTGCTGCTGGTCAGCACCGACCCGGCTTCGAACCTCGACGAAGTGCTCGGCGTGAAGCTCACGTCGTCGCCTGTGCCCGTACCAAGCGTACCGGGCCTGTCGGCGCTCAACATCAATCCCGAGCAGGCCGCGCACGACTACCGCGAGCGCGTTGTCGGACCGTACCGGGGCGTCTTGCCGGCGGTCGCCGTCGCAAGCATGGAGGAACAGCTCTCCGGAGCCTGCACGGTGGAGATCGCGGCGTTCGACGAGTTCACCGGCCTGCTGGCGGGCCC
>JBHEOD010000062.1:0-6142 GCA_046261745.1 Binatia bacterium | reverse complement strand
CTCCCGCCTGCTCGGCGACAGCGCTTTCACCGAGCAGTTTGATCACGTCATCTTCGACACGGCTCCCACTGGCCACACCCTTCGCCTTCTCGAACTGCCGGCCGCGTGGTCGGACTTCATCGACACGAACGTGGGAGGGACTTCCTGTCTCGGGCCCCTCTCCGGCCTGAGCGCTCAGAAGTCGCTGTACGCGGCGGCCAACGAAGCGCTTCGAGACGCATCGCAGACGATCCTCGTGCTTGTGGCGCGGCCCGATCATTCTTCGCTCAAGGAGGCTGAACGTACGCGCGCCGAGCTCGCGCAGATTGGCGTGAGGAACGTGCGCCTCATCCTCAACGGCGTCTTCCAGGCTCGCGACGCGGCAGATGCCACGGCGGTTGCGATGGAGGCCCGGGGACTGGCTTCGCTCGCGACGTTGCCCGAGGGACTTCGCAACGTCCGGCGTACGGACGTCCCGCTTCTGCCGTTCGGCCTGGTGGGCATCGAGGCGCTCCGCAAGTTGGGAACGCCGGGCGGCGAGTCCGTCGCTGCGGCTGAACTCTTGCGACCAGTCTTTCACGGCGATCGCCTCGACGTGCTCATCGACGAGCTTGCCAGGCACGGCAAGGGAGTCGTGATGACGATGGGCAAGGGCGGCGTCGGCAAAACCACCGTGGCTGCGCGCATCGCGAGCGAACTCGTTCGCCGCGGATTTCCCGTCACGCTGACGACGACCGATCCGGCCGCCCACGTGGAGCAGGCCGTGCGCGACTTGAGTGAAGGCGTGGCGGACCTGCGTGTGACGCGGATCGACCCCGCCCTCGAAACCCGACGCTACACCGAGGAAGTCCTCGCGACCGCCGGACACGGACTCGATGCGCAGGGCAAAGCGCTGCTCGAAGAGGACCTGCGCAGTCCGTGCACCGAGGAAATAGCCGTCTTCCGCGCGTTTGCGGAAACCGTGGCCGAGGGCGAGGACCGCTTCGTCGTCATCGATACGGCGCCCACCGGGCACACGCTGCTGCTGCTCGACGCAGCCGAGTCCTACCACCGGGAAGTGCTGAAGAAGCCGAGCGGGAGCCCCGAGGCCGTGCAGCAGCTGTTACCGCGCCTTCGCGATCCGGACTTCACGCACGTCCTGCTCGTGACGCTTCCCGAAGCAACGCCAATCCACGAGGCCATGCAGCTCGAGCGCGACCTGGCTCGCGCCGACATCAAGCCGTTCGGATGGATCGTCAACCAGAGCCTGTCGCCGCTCGCAGTGACGGACCCGATCCTCGTGCTGCGCCAGGCGAACGAGGCGACGCACCTGCAGGAACTCGCCGGCCATTCGGCGCACATCGTACTCGAGCCATGGGCCGCCGGAGTCGCGATTCGCGAGCCTGCGGCCGGCAATCTTCGCACCGCGGAACCACTCCCGCGCGGATAGGCGCTCGGCCCGGCGAGCGCCTATCCGCGCGGGAGCGTCCGTCTACAACTTGTAGTCGAGCGAGAGGAACACGAAGCGTCCCGCCCCTGGAAGGCGCTGGCCCACGGCGACGTCGCTGTCCGTGACCCGGTTGATGCCGCCGAGGTGGTCGGACCAGTTGTTGTCGAGCACGTTCTCCAGGCTGAAGCCGATCGTGAGTCGCTCTCGGTACGTGTAGCCGGCGCGCAGGTTGAGCACCGCCCAGCCCGACGTCGACGGCTCGTCGTTGTACGCGGACGTCTCGTGCTGCGACGCGGCCCACGCCACCTCGATCGCGTTGCGCCAGCTCCCGGGGCGATGCTCGAGCGCAAACAGCCCATGCAGCGGTGAAATGCGGTACAGGTTGTCGTCGTGCTCGCGGTCCCGGCCGCGCACGTAGCTCATCCATCCGCGAACCGAGACGGCGCGCGGGAGATCGACGGCGCCGGCCAGGTCGATCCCGTAGAGATCTGCGCGGTCGAGGTTCTGGAACTGGAGCACGGTGCCGCTTCCGTACGGCACCGGCGAGCCCTGGATGTAGTCGCTGACGAAGTTGTAGAACGGCGTCGCCGACGCTCGCCAGCGCTCGCCGCGCCACGCGCCCGTAATCGACAGCTGGTGCGACGTCTCCGAGTCGAGGTCGAGGTTGCCGATGTACGTGCGGCCGTCGGCGAGCCCTGCGCTGGCCGCCAGCGGCGTCCACAGGTAGCGCTCGAGGATGCTCGGCGCGCGGTTCTTGCGCGCGAACCCGAACTCCCAGCTGCCGTAGCGCTCGGCATCGAAGCGCAGAGCGGCGGTAATGTCGAAGTTTGCGTCGGTGAAGGCGTGGTCACGGGCGTTGAATGCGGCGGCGTCACCAGGTGCTGTACCCATCGGGTAGAAGCGCCGGATGTCGGCGGCATCGCTCAGCACGGTGTCGTTACGGACTCCCGCCATCGTCGTCCATCGCGACGTCCAGTGGCTCTCCAGTTCGGCGTAGGTCCCGATCCGCGTGCGCCACGCGTTGCGGAAGGTGTCCTGTTTCAGGCCGCTCATCACGTTCTGCTGGGAGACGTCCGTACGCGCGAGGTGGAAACCGGTGCCGACGCGCATGGTATGGAGGCCGCTCGGAATCGACACGCCCCATTCGGTGCCGGTGTCATCGCTCAGCGCATCGGAGAGCATCGGCATGCTGCCCGGGGCGAGTGGACGCAGGGAGTAGTTGTCCATCCGGTGGTCGATGGCGTTGTAGTACACGAGGCCGCGTAGCGACCCGGTGGCGAGCGCGATGTCGGCGTCGAACGCGAAGCGCGTCCCGTCGTCCTTCGTCATGTCCATCGGCAGTGCCGGCGTGCCGCTGTCGCGGGTTCGCAGCACGCCGGTCTCGAAGCCCCATATCGCGTCGCCGCCGTGAGTGCGGACGGCGCTTCGCACCGTGTGCTTCTGCGTGTCGTAGCCGCTCGCGCGAACTCGACCGCCCGGGTAGCGCAGGTCGTCGCCCTGCTGGCTGGTGCCGTGGTACGCGAGGCTGACGTCGCCGGTGGCCACGCCGACCCCTCCGTGCGCTCCCCAGCCCTCGTTGCTGCCCCGGAACAGCGCGCCGCCATCGCCGGTCCACTGCACGGCGTCGCCTTCGGCGAATCGCAGCGCCCGGGACTGCAGGACAACGGTGCCGCCGATGCTGTCGCCACCGCGGCTCACCGGGGTCATGCCGGCCATCACGGTAGCCGAGCCGACTTCCGACGGCGCGGAGTAGTGGAGCGGCGGGTCCATGTGGTTGGGGCAGGCCGGCGTGATCGTCATGCCGTCGACATCCACCTTCACCCGGTCCCCGCTGAGGCCGCGAAGCTGGACGATACCGGACTGCGGTCCGTTGCGGACGACCGCCGCGCCGGGCACGTCCTGCAGGAGCGCGCTGCTGTCCGCGCCACGCGCGCTGCTCTTCGTCTCGGGCTCGACGATCTGCGTCGCCAGCGGAGCGCCCTGCACGGCAGGCATCGCGGATCGGTCGCCTTCCACGACGAGCGACGGCAGCCGCGCGGTGTTGTCCTCGTCGGAGCAGGGTTCGCCCGACGATGAGGCGGGATCGCAGCGGCCGGGTTCCCGTTCGACGTGGGTGGATGGCGGAGGCGCGTCGACGGCAGAATCGCCGGCGGGGTCGGCGGCCCGCGCGGGTTGGCTGACGGGTAGCACGACGATCGCGACCGCGGCGATCACGCCTCTCAGGAAGTGGATACGTTTCGATTTCGGTTTCACAGACGAACTCCAATGCTTCCGCCCGCACGCGCACAACGTGCACGCGCGGGCGACCGCGGACGCGAAGCCACCGCGCGATCGACGTCGTCGTCGCGGGCGCTCGGGAATATTGCCGGGTTGGAGAGAGGGTCAGGCCGTTCGCGGTGGAGGATCGGGGGGAGCTTCAGCGTGGATGTCGCGCGTCGGCTCCGCGAGGAGCGCAATCGCGCGATACGAAAGAATGGAGCCGGCCTGCGGGCAGGCAGGCAACATCATCCATACCCGCGGGGACGCGGAGTTGGCGGCAATCGCCGTCGTGGGACGCTGCTCGTTCTCGCGCCCCCGCTGGATCTGGTGGCACATCCCGCAGCGGTGCTCGCTGTCGAAAGTCTTTGCGACGGCCAGAACCAGCGTGTCGGTGCGCGCGTTGGCCGCGAACATGCGCGACCATGCCACCGACTGCAGAACCATCCAGTGGCCGCCGCTGATCAGGAAGACCGCCAGCAGCGAAGAATACAGACCCGTCTTTCCGAGAAAACGTCTCATTCAACGAGCACGATGCCCGTCGACTTCCTACGCACTATGAGAACAAAGGCAACTCGCCGCATCCGGTCGGCAGCGCCGGTCCCGCTCTCATGCATTCCGGATGGAGAGTGGTGCCTGTTCCGCAAGAATCCCGCTGGCACACTCGACGGACGCATCCTCGTGATCGCTCACCGCTCAGGATAGTTCGAGCCCTCCCGAAGTGGCCGTCCGCGCGCGTACGATGCGGGCACGGCCTTGCGGTCATCGCGCAGCTCGACTCGGCGATCAAAGCGAGGATCCGCGCTGCGCAGGCATCCGGCGAACTGTCGAGGGACGCCGACCCGGCCACGATGGCCCAGATGGTCACGAGCGGAATGTTCTCGCTGTCGATCCGCGCGCGCGCAGGATCGAACCGGCGAGCGCTGACCAAGCTGGCCCGCGCCTTCGTCGACCTGGTCGCGCCAGAGCGCTGAGCGTTGCCTGGCAGGAAAAGGGGTCTGACCCCTTTTTTTCTTCAGAAGGAGCAGGTGGTGGTGGACGGGGTGAGGGGGCATGGGTCGCAGGCGTCTCCGTCGCCATCGTCGTCCTCGTCTGCCTGCACGCCTTCGTCCATCGGGCGCGCCGGGTTGAAAACGGTGGGACAGTTGTCGGAGGCGTTGGTGATGCCGTCGCCGTCGGAGTCGTCCAGCGTCGGTGTACCGTTGTAAACAGTGGATCCCGAGACCGCAGCGGAACGCAGCGGCGTGCAGGTGGGCTCGTTCGTCGGCGCGTCGCAGAAGTACGCCGGATACACGGCACCGACGGCGGCCTGCAACTCGGCCAGCGTCTTGCCGGTGCCGGCCAGGCAGATTCGCTTCGACGTGCCGCAGACGTCCAGCGTGTCGCACCCGCTAGTGTTCGGCAGCGACGCGAGCACGCTCTCGTCGCCGTAGAGCGCTTCCCCGCCCCGCACCACGAGCACAAGGTCGGCCGCCTCCGCCTCGAGGACCGCGCGGTAACCGTCGCGGCCGCCCTTCCGGAACACGCTGATGTCCGCCGCCCTGCCGGCGGCCAGGGTCCCGATGACATCGTCGGTGGCGGTCTCGACAGCCGCATTCACGGTGACCATCTTCCACAAGTCCTCGTCCGAGAAGTATCCGTCGAGATAGGCGTCGTTGAACGAATCCGCGCAGCGAAGCTCGCGCAGCAGGTTCATCGAGCCGGTGGCCAGCCAGTCGGTGCCCAGCGCAATGTTGACGCCGAGGCGATGGGCCGCCGTCACCACGGCCGTGTTCCCGTACAGCGTGAGGTTCGATCGCGGTGACCAGACGAGGCCCGTGCCCCGCGAAGCCAGCGTCGCATAGTCAGCCGCGGTCATGCCTGCGCCGACCACGAAGGTGGTCTTGTCGAGCGTGATGTCGTGGGCGGGATTGGCTGGACCGACGCAGACGGCTTCGTTCCTGGCACGGGCATTGATGCCTTCGGCGATGTGCGGATGGTAGGCATCGACCGAGGCGATGTCGGCCGGCTCCACCATGCTCGTCCCATACGCACAGCTCGGCGGGAGAACGAACTTGGCATTCGAGTCGGCGAGCGGGAACGTGTCGATCCTGACCGCGGGTTGGGCGATTCCTTCCTGGTCGGCCGCGCGGTCAAGATTGCGGAGCAGGCCCGGGCGGCTTCCGCTGCCGACAATGGACGTGGCACCGCCGAGAAGATGGCGCAGCTCTGCCCACGCGACGTAGTCGGCGCCAGAGGTCGACGGGACCGAGATGGCCGCGTGCCCGGACTGCCCGACACGCCACTCGTGACGATGCTCGTAGCGCTCGCCGGTGTCGGTGTATGGGCCGCTTGCCGCGAACGTCATATGCTCGTGCGTGTTGATGAGGCCCGGCGAGATCGCGGCGTCCGGGCACGTGATGACGGTGGCGCCCGAAGCCGCCGCTGCACAGTCCACGTTGGACGCGCACGCCGACGCGCAGCCGGCCTGCACAATGA
>JBHEOD010000061.1:20153-20399 GCA_046261745.1 Binatia bacterium | reverse complement strand
ACCAAGCGCCGAGAAGCGAGCTCGCGAACTTGCCGGCCGACTTGTGGACGGACGACACGCAGACGCCGCCGCCGACCGGAACCGGCGCGGCCGTGCTCACGTCGGCGACCGTGTCCTCGACGATCGTCCGCGTCGTGACGTCGAGTCCGTTGCAGTCGACGCCGGTCTTCGACTCGGCGGTCGAGAAGGACTCGCCGAACTTGGTCTCGCCCTTGGTGAGGCAGGCCGGATCGACGCTCGCGCCGG
>JBHEOD010000061.1:0-20143 GCA_046261745.1 Binatia bacterium | reverse complement strand
CTTGCCGGCCGCTTTGAGCTTGGCGGCACGGCACGCGTGATCGGGCGGCGGCGCGGCAAGCACGGTCGCGGCAGCGAGCACGACGGCGAGCGACGTGGATCCACCGAGTGCGAAAAAGGAACGGACTGTGTTCATGATGGCCTCCATGCGGCGTGGTGGCCGGCCTCGTCGCGCGCCCCTGGGCGCACGCGAAATTCCGGTGAGTCGAGGACTAGGAGCAGGGCGCGTGGCATACAAGACGATGGCGGACACTTCGCGTGCTGTGGCGCGGAAATGCTGCCCGAGGAGTGCGGTGGGTCACTCGCGCTCGAGTGGCGAGGCTGCCGCCTCGGCCGGTTCGACCGCGGCAGGCGTCGGCCGAATCCGTTGAACAGGTGGGCGGCGTCGATCGCGAAAAAAGGGGTCTGACCCCATTTCCTTCAGCCGGCTTTTCGAGACTTCGACTCGGGCTGCTGCTCGCGGTCGCCGAGAGTGAAATGAATGGTTGCGCCCATGCCGGGTTCGCCTTCGCCCCACACGCGGCCGCCGTGTACGCCGACGATGCGCTTGACGGTGGCCAGGCCGACGCCGTGGCCGCCGAAGTCGCGCGGGTCGTGCAGTTGCTGGAACGGCGTGAACAACCGCTCGGCCTGCGACGGATCGAATCCCACGCCGTCGTCGCGCAGGAAGAAGACGCGGCGCCCCGCTTCGTGCGCGGTGCCGAACTCGATGCGCGCGCTCGGCTTGGGAGCAGTGAACTTCCACGCGTTGCGCAACAGGTTGTCCATCATCGCCGACAGAAGGCGCGGCTCGCCGTCCACGACGACGCCGTCTTCGATACGGAACTCCACGCAGCGCGCCGGGTCCGCCGCCGCAAGCGCCGCCGCCAGCTCGCGCGTGATGGCGCTGAGGTCGGTCCGTTCGAACTGCGGCTCCGAGCGCGTGATGCGCGAGAGCCGCAGCAGCGAATCGATGAGTTCGCCCATGCGCTGGCTGGTCGCGCGAATGCGGTCGAGTACGTCCTTGGCAGCGGGTGGCAGCCCCGAAGCAAGGTCTTCGACGAGGATGCGGCTGAACCCGTCCACGCTGCGCAGCGGCGCGCGCAAGTCGTGGGAGACGGCGTAGCTGAACGCCTCGAGCTCGCGGTTGGCGCTTTCGAGCTGGAGCGTGCGTTCGGCAATTCGCTCCTCTAGCTCGGCATGCACGCGACGCTGTTTCTCCTCGATGCGGCCGCGTACGATCGCGGCGGCGAGGATCTCGCCGATCACGCACAGCAGAGAGACCGTGGCTTCCGGCCAATCCATCACGCGGTCGACGCCGAAGTTCACGAACCCGATGGGATGCTCCGCGCCCAGAAGAGCCACGGCCACGCCGGAGCGTACACCGTGCGTGTCGAGGTACGCCCTCTCGAGGGAGCCCTCGGCGTAGTCGCGAGCACTGTCGCGCACGACCATCGGTCGTCGATTCCGGAAGTCGTCGTTCCACGCAGGGTAGGAAGCCCTGTCGAAAAACATCGGATCGTCGGGCCGGCGGTGGCGAAGCACGCGATCCCACACGTACTCGAGTCGCGAGACCGTCCCCGACTCCTCGACGTCGAGCCACACGCTGCATCGATCGACTCCGAGTACGCCTCCGGTCTCGCGAAGCGCCTCCTCGATGGTCTCGCCGATGCGCGACGGGGCCACCGAGATCAGCCGTGTCGAAAACAGCGTGATGAGGCGCGCGAGCCGGTGGCGCAGCGAGAGCTCGCGTTCGGCCCTCTTGTCCGCCGTGATGTCGACCGCGTAGATCAGGAAATGCTCGGGCCTCTCCGCGATGCGCGCTGTACACACGAGGATGGACACGCGCGTGCCGTCGGCGCGGTAGATGTCCTGCTCCCACGGCTCGCTGCATCCGGAGCGTTCGAGCTGCTCGAGCGCGCCCATCGTCATCGGCAGATACTCGGCCGGCGTCAGCTGGTCCCAGCGCAGGCGGCCGGCCTCCATGTCTGCGCGCGACGCGCCCACCACCAGCAATGCGGCGTCGTTGGCTTCCCAGATCCGTCCGTCGCTGTCGGCCGACAAGATGCCGATGGCGCCCGACTCGAGCAGCTTGTGCAGGCGCAGCTCGCTGCGCTCGAGCTGCGCACGAAACCGCTGCTGCTCGAATGCGCTGCGCAGCATCTCGGCGACCAGGTCGAAGAGCGGACGCTCCTCGTCGCGCCAAACGGCCTTGCGCGTGGTGGTCGCGAACGCCGCGAATCCGAGCAGGTCGCCGTCACGAACCCGCACCGGCAGCACGAGGATCGACTGGATTCCGAACACCGCCCAGGCTGCCTTCTCTTCGACTGCCTCGTCAGGAAACTGGCTCGCGTCTTCGAAGCGAAGAATGGTCCCGCGACGCAGCTGCTCGACGGACCAGCGCATGGCTCGCTGGCCGTGCACCGAACGCAGAACGGCAGGCTGGTTGTCGCTCGCCCACTCGTGCGTGACCGTGAGGAGTTCCGACGGGTTCGCGATCGCGACGAGGCCCGCGCGTTCGGCCCCGACGAAGGTGGCGATGCGCTCGAGCGAGCGGCCGAGCTCGGCATCGAGCTCGCTGCCGGTGCGACCGACGAAGCCGGTGGCGAGTTCTGCGATGAGTACCTGGAAGGCGATCTGGCGTTCGCGGGCGGCGGGGTCGCGTTCGGTGCTGGCCAGCACCTCGTGAACGCGCGCACGAGAGGACTCGAGCATGTCCTCGTGGGGCGCTTGCTCGCGTATGGGAAGCTGGCGAATCGACGGCGACATCAACGTGTCCCGGGGGGATGCGGGAACGACAGTGAGATGGTTGCTCCGGCGTTCGGGACGCCCTCGGCCCACGCACTTCCGCCATGCATTCGTGCCACCCGCTCGACCGTCGCCAGCCCGATGCCGTGTCCTTCGAACTCCTCGACGCCGTGAAGGCGCTGGAACGCGCCGAACAGCTTGCGCGCGAAGTCGGGGTCGAAACCTACGCCGTTGTCGCGCACGTGGAAGACCGTCTTCTCCGCGTCGGTCTGTGCGTCCACCTCGACGAGGGCGCCCTCGCGCTGTCCGGTGAACTTGTAGGCGTTGTCGAGCAGCTGCTCGAACGCGATCCGAAGCAGCCGCGGGTGCCCGACCATGGCCAGGCCCGGTGCGACGCGCACCTCGATGTCGCGCCCCGCGTGACGCCGCTTGAGCTCCTCGTCAATTCCCTCGACGAGGTCGGTGATGCTCACGGGAACCCATTCCATCTCGGTTCGCACCACGCGCGAGAGCAACAATAGGCCGTCGATGAGGTGACCCATGCGCTGGGCGGCAGCCTGGATGCGGCCGAGCAGGCCGACCGCTTCCTCGCCGAGTTCGGCCGCCCAGTCCTCGCGCAGCACGGTGCACATCCCGTCGATGGTGCGCAGCGGCGCCCGCAGGTCGTGCGACACCGAATACGCGAACGCTTCGAGCTCGGCGTTGCTGGCTTCGAGCTGGGTACGGCGAAGCTCCACGCGCCGTTCGAGCGTGGACACGGCGGCGGCAATGTCACGGTCGATGCGCAGGCGCTCGTAGGCGTTGGCCACGATGTCGCCGAACACGCGCAGCGTTGCCAGCAGGTCGTCCGCGATCTCCATGCGGCGTCCGGAGAAGAACAGGATGAAGCCGCGCAACGTCCCGCCCGGCAGCAACGGCACGCTCACGCAGGAGCCGATGCCGAAACGCTCCAGCGCCTCGCGCTCGGCCACGGCGCTTTCGGGCAGGTCCTCGAGGTCGGCGATGTAGCTGGTGCGGCCGGCGCGAAGTCGTTCACGCCACCACGCGCGCTCGCGTAGCGGAATGCGAATTTCCGGCTCGTTGATGCCGATGGCGGGCCGGTTCCACCAGGATCGCCGGGTTGCGGTTTCGACCGCGGAATCGACGTCGAACACCACCACGCCGTCGAATCCGAACTTCTCGGCGATGTCGCGCAGTGCCAGCTTGACGGCGTCCTCGATGCGTTCGCCGGTGAGGTCGAGAAGGCTTCGGGAGAGCTCGGCGTGCAGCCGGTCGATGTCGTCGCGGCGGCGCAGCTCCTCGGCCACGCGGCGCCGGGAGCTGAGGTCGATGGCGACGAGCAGCATCTCGTCGGACTGCGGCGCGAGCGACGCCAGCGAGCACAGCAGCGGAACGCGCGAGCCGTCGGGTCTCAGCGCGTGTTTCTCCCAAGGCATCGCGCGACCGCTGCGCTCGAGAATGGCGAGCATGCGCATGTCGTTGGGCTGCTCTTCGGGCGGCGTGACGTCTTTCCACGCGATGCCGTCGCGGGCCATGTCCTCGCGCGAGCAACCGAGCAGGCGCAGGCCGGCGTCGTTGCTCTCGATCACGGTGCCGTCGCTGCGGCGGGCCGTCAACACGCCGACCACGTTGCTGTCGCAAAGGCTGGTCCAGCGGGCCTGGCTTTCGCGCAGGCGTTTTTCGGCGACGCCACGGTCGAGGGCGTGAACCATCATGCGCGCCGGCAACTCGAGCAACTCGTAGAAGGCCTTGGGCCAAGGATCGTCGCGTATCCTCGTGGTGGCGGCGCTGACGAATCCGATCACGCGGCCGGCGCGGCGCACCGGAATGACGAGGGCGGCGCCGAGGCCGAGGCCGCGCATCAGCAGCGCGTCGTTGGCCGCCATGCGCGGAAGATAATCGGGCCGCAGCACTTCCACGGGCGAGCCGGCGAGAATCTGCGGCAATCCCCATTTGAAGGGCGCGACGTGCTCCTCGAGTCCCTGCAGGCTCCAGAGTCCCGGGCTGTGCCAGTCGTGATCGATCGACCAGCGTTCGTGCTGGTCGTCGAAGAGCGCGAGCGCCACGCGGTCGAGGTCGGCGAAGCGGCCGATGGCGGCCATCGTGTCGAGGATCGCGGTGGTGGTGCTTTCGGCGGGAACCGAGATGAAGCGGGTCGCGATCGTGGCCATCAGCGTATGCCGCTCAAGGCGCGACTCGACGCTGTCGAAATCTCGCGCCAGGGACGGGGTGATGGGCTCGGGTGACTTGTCGGTGCTCATGCGATCTGGCTTCGCGAGGAGTCCGGACCGAGCCTGCGCGGGCGAGCTTGCGCAGCTCGCCGGCTCTGAGTGCTGCGGGCTGCGAACGAACTTCGCGAGGCCAGTCGCGGGATCGTACGCACAGTATCCCTCGCGTCAACGGTGGTACAAGCCGGTGCGGCGGTCCCGGTGCACGCCTGCATGGGTTCCGAACGTCGTCCGCATCGGTTCGCTCGCCGGCCGGCAAAGCTTCCCTTTGCATGGACCGCCCGGTATCTACCCGTTCCATGAAAGCCTGCGTATTCGTCGCGAACAACGAGCCTTTGGTTGTCGAGGAACTCACCTTGGATGCACCGTCCCAGCCGGGAGAAGTGCACGTCAAGTGGGTTGCGAGCGGGGTCTGTCACTCGGACCTCTCGATCCTGGAGGGCAAGCTGCCGATCCCGCCGGGCTGCATCCTCGGGCATGAGGGAGCCGGCGTCGTTGTCTCGGCCCTCGAGAGCAAAAGCGGCCTCAAGCCGGGCGATCACGTGGTGGGCAATTTCGTGCCCATCTGTGGCGAGTGCTTTTTCTGCATGAACGGCCAGCCCTTCCTGTGCGAGCGGGGCCAGGCCATCGGCATGAGCCGATTCCCATTCGTAAGAAGTGACGACAGCCGGCTGTTCGGCGCGGTCGGCGGCCTGGCAACCTTTGCCGAGGAAGCCGTCGTGCACGAGGCGGCGCTGGTCAAGGTTCCGTCCGACTTCCCCCTCGAGCAGGCCTGCCTGATCGGCTGCGGCGTGACAACCGGCGTCGGCGCGGCCCTCAACGCCGCCAAGGTGACGAAGGGATCCACGGTGGCCGTGATTGGCTGCGGCGGTGTCGGGCAGTCGGTGATCCAGGGCGCACGCATCGCGGGCGCCGCGCGCATCATCGCGATCGACCTCAACGAGTCCAAGCGCGCGACCGCGACCAAGTTCGGTGCCACGCATTCGTGCGATCCTGCGGTGCAGGATCCCGTCAGCTTCGTGCAGGGCATGACCGACAACCGCGGCGCCGATTTCGTGTTCGAAGTGGTCGGCCACACCAAGCTGCAGCGCATGGCTGTGGACATGACCCGTCCGGGCGGGCGTGCCTGCTGGGTCGGCGTGCCCAGCATCATGGACGAGACGGAAGTGCAGGGCGGCATGATCCCGCTGATGAACAAGTCGATCATCGGCACGATGTACGGCTCCTCCGACGTGCGCGAGGACTTCGTTCGCTTCATCAACTTCGCGAAAGCCGGCGACCTTGATTTGGCCGGCATGGTTTCGCGCCGCATCCGCATCGGCGACATCAACGACGCGTTCACCGAAATGACCAAGGGCGACTCCATCCGCTCCGTCGTCATCCACGACTGACGCCGCCCCCGCGAAAAATGGGGCCAGACCCGGAAATGGGGTCAGACCCCTTTTTCGTTGGCCCCATGGTTCGTGCTGACCGCGCTTTCCCGGAAATGGGGTCTGACCCCATTTTCGTTCCTGATTTGCGTGGGGGGAGGGGCGACGCTAGGCCGGTGATCGCTTGAATTCCGAACTCGACGACGCGCTTGCCTCCATCGACATCGCGGTGGTGGTGCCGGCCTACCAGGCGGCGCACTGGATCGGCGACACTCTCCAGGGAATGCCGTCCTTCGTGCGTCGCATCGTCGTCGTCGTCGACGGCGCGACGGACGGCACTGCGGCGGCGGTGGACGAAGCCGCCGCGCGCGACCCGCGCATCGTGCGGGTGGATCACGAGGACAACCGCGGCGTCGGGGCGGCCATGCGCAGCGGCTACCTGCGCGCGCTGGTCGACGGCGCCGAGATCGTCGCGAAGATGGACGCCGACGGGCAGATGGACCCGGCTGCACTCGCGTCGCTGCTGCTGCCGGTCGCACTCGGCCGCGCCGACTATGCCAAGGGCAACCGCTTCGTGCACGCGCGCGCCATTCGATCGATGCCGGCCACGCGCCTCGTCGGCAACGCCGCGCTCTCGCTGCTCTCGAAGCTCTCGACCGGCTACTGGAACCTGCTCGATCCCACCAACGGCTACACCGCCGTCTCGCGCGAGGCATTGCTGTCCATCGACCTCGCACAACTCGACGACCGCTTCTTCTTCGAGTCGAGCATGCTCACGGAACTGTCGCTGGCGCGCGCGGTCTGCGTGGACGTGGCCATTCCGGCGCGCTACGGCGGCGAATCGAGCCACCTGTCGGTGGCGCGCAGCATCGTCGAGTTCGCGTTCAAGCACGCACGCGCGTTCGTGCGACGGCTATGGCTTCGCTACGTCGTGCTCGACTTCTCCGCCGTCTCGCTGCTGCTCGCGGTCGGACTGCCGCTGCTGCTCTTCGGCGTTGCGTTCGGCCTTCGCCACTGGATGCTCTCGTCCATGGCCGGCGTGCCCGCCACGGCCGGCACGGTGATGGTGGCCGCATTCACCACGGCGGCCGGCCTGTTCGGCATCGTCCAGGCGATGATCTACGACATCCTTTCGGTGCCGACGATGCCGCTGACGCCGCCGCGGATCGGCATCGTTGCGCCCTTACCGTCGACACCACCGACGCGCGGTTGATCCTGAGGAGCGCGGGCGACTCAGGCGCGGTCGAGGTCGCCGCGTGCAGCCCGGGATCGGCGCTGTGCGGCGACGGGAACGAGAACCAGTCGCTGTCGGCCGCCGACGCCCTCGAGGCGCTTCGGACCGCGGTGGGCTCGGCCGCTTGCGCTCTGTGGCTGTGCCACTTCGACGGCAGCGGTTCGGTCACCGCGTCCGATGCCACGGCATCCTCAGGGCCGCCGTCGGACAAGCGGTGACGCCGGCCTGTCCGCCGAAATCGGACTGCCGGGATTGAGACGATCCGTCCGCCACGACGGGAGCATGCGGTGAATCGCGGTATCGCCCCGCGCAGATCGAGAGGGACCGAGCGTTCGATGGGGACCTCCGACCCTGGGGGCCTTGACTCCGGGTGGTCCAACTGACAATGAATGTCAATATCAACGCCTCCGAGGTGGTCCCATGTCGTCAGTCTCGTCGCCCAACCATGCCATCCCCGAAGGGGCTTCCCGTCCGGCGGAGCTTTCGGTCGGGCTTTGGCTTTGCGGCCAGATCGGCCTCGGCGGGGCGAACTCGACCGCGTCTCTTGGCTGCTCGCTGCTGCGTTGCTCGCAGGCATCGCTCAAACTGATGGTGACGTTCCTTGCCGTCACCGAGCGCGCTGCGCTCGAAAGCGCACTCTGCGCATCCACGCGCGACGCAGCGACGCGCCACACCTGCCAAGTGACCCGCGACTGCCTTGCCGCCCTGGAGCACGATCCGTATTTCCCCGTCATCCTCGAACGCCTGCTCTGTTCGTGCCTTGGCCTGAGCGCGGAGCGATACCGCGGCCGATGCCTCTTCGAACTCGCGAACATCTGGAGCAGGGAGAAGAGAACTCTGCGCGGTCGCGACCTGGTGGCTTTGTTGTGGTTGGTGGCCGGGCATCCGTGCTGGCTTTACCGCAAGCTCGAGGCGGTGATCGCGAGACGCATCGAGGAGGGAGGACGCTGGGCGCTGCTCGACGGCAGCGACCACCCTCTCGCTTCCTGAGTGTCGTCGAAATCGACTTTCCCGCGTAACCACGCGCAGCGGCTACCTGCGCGCACGGCCCCAAGATCGTCGCGAAGATGGATGCTCTCGTCCATGGCCGGCGTGCCCGCCACGGCCGGAACGGTGATGGTGGCCGCATTCACCACGGCTGAAGGCCTCTTCGTCATCGTCCAGGAGATGATCTACGAGATCCTTTCGGTGCCGACGATGCCGCTGACGCCGCAGCGGATCGTTGTCGTCGCGTCGTCGCAATAACCGACCAAGGCCCCGTCAGGTGAACGGCTGATCGAAACTCCGACTCTGGATTCCGTTCGGTGCAAACCGTATGGCTCCCCAGGCCAGCGTCGGGCAAAATCCCTCCGTATGCAGAAACGACGGCTCACTCTCGCCCTGCTCACGCTGGCCACGCTCGCCGCGGGAATCGCCGCGGCTGCAGACATCCGCGTCGTCGGAACCTCGCTGCGCATCGACGATTCGCGCAGCCTGCGCCGCGGGATCGCCAAGCTGAAGCGGAGTCTCGTCCTCCAGATGGAGGACGCATCGATCGTTCTCCCGGCCGAGGGGTCGGCCGCGGATCCGTCGCTGCACGGGGCCACGATCTTTCTCGTCCATGCTCCGGGGGCCGGCGAGTCGGCCCGCGTCGATCTGCCGGCCGGCGGTTGGGTTCGTGAGCCCACGGCGCCGTCGTCGCCTCTCGTCGCCTGGCGCTACCAGCTCAAGGGCTCCACCAAGGTCCGGGCAGAGTTGCGCGACGGATCGCTGTCGCTACGCGCCCGAGACGTCGAAGGCACGCTGCTCGGCTACACCCTCGACGAAAGTTCTCAAGGGGCGATCGCCGCGGTGGTGGAACTCGGAGTCGACCGCCTTTGCGCCGAGTTCGGCGGCAGGGTGCGCACGGACGCGGGCGGCAGCGACGCGGGGTGCAACACGCGCGGGCGTTTTCGGGCTGAGGCCGCTCCGGCTCCGGTCGCCTGCGCCGATACCTCGTCGGCTCCCTCGTCGCGTGACGTCTGTGACGTTTTCGAGCTGCTCGATCTTCTCGTCGAAGGCCAGATGGAGTCGGCGTCGATCGCGGGCGTCGGCGCGGCCCTCGTCTCTCAAGGCGAGGTCGTGTGGAGCAAGGGCTACGGCCTTCGTTCGGTTTCGCCTTCGCGCCCCGCTCTCGCGGACACGCCGTTCATGCTTGCGTCGGTGAGCAAGACGGTGACGGCGACGGCCGTGATGCAGCTCGTCGAGGACGGGGTTCTCGGGCTCGACGATGACATCGACGGGATTCTCGAGTTTTCAGTCGACAACCCTCGTGTGCCGGGAGACGAGGTAATCACCGTGCGACACCTTCTCACGCACACGTCGGGCCTCGCCGATGACGAGACGGTGTGGGGAGGTTACCCGGGGGAGCCCGGTTCGCTCTACACGCTCGGCGATTCGCCGATCGAGCTCGGCACGTTCCTCGAGGGCTACTACGTTCCCGGCGGCGCCTGGTACGACGCGAATCGCAATTTCACCCCGAATCCGCCGGGCGCCTCGTACCTCTACTCCAACGTGGCGACGGCGCTGCTCGGCCACCTCGTGGAGAGCGCGACCGGCACGCCGCTCGACGACTGGTGCGACGCCAACATTTTCGCGCCGCTCGCGATGACGAATACCGGTTGGCACCTCGCGGACTTTTCGACCTCCGCGGTGGCGATGCCCTACGAGTCCTTCGGCGGGAACTTCTACGAATACGGACAGTACGGCTACCCCGACTATCCGAACGGCCAGTTGCGTTCGAGTGCTGCCGACCTCGCCCGCTATCTCGCGGCCTACATCAACGGCGGAGCACTCGATGCGGTGCGCATCCTCGAGCAGTCGAGTGTGGACGCCATGCTCACCGTGCAGTTCCCGGCCGTGGATCCCGGGCAGGGGTTGAGCTGGTACCGTGAGACGATCGCCGGCCACGACGTGATCGGCCACGGCGGCAGCGACTACGGTGCCTACACCGACATGTTCTTCGATCCGGCGAGCGGCGACGGCGTGATCGTGCTGGTCAACGTCGACGGTACGCCTGCGGTGGAAAAGGCCTTGGCGCGCATCGAAGGGGCGCTTTTTGGCTTGGGAGAATCGATGCGTCCGTGACGAGGGGCGACGGCCGAACGATGGGGGTCGTTCGTGGATTCGATCCAGCCAGGCCGACATGTAGCGGCTGACCGATCGCCCATCGTCAACTACGAGCGAGGAGCTTTGCGGTCGCGCGACTGCCGGAACTGGGACAGGGACGCTTGCCTGGTGGTGAGGAACCTGCCGACGCGCGCGATGGCATCCGGCTCGCGTCGCAGCAGCGCGCGTCGCTTCGCCAGCGCTCGCGGCAGCATTCGCAGCGCACCCACCCACGCGGCAGCGAGCGTAACCGCCAGCGCCACCGGCGACGACGTCCGCACCAGTTGCCGGCCGGCCGCGCGGCCGCGCATTGCATCCATAGCCACCTGCGCGATTCGCACCAGCGTCACCAGAGGCAGCGCAGCAATCACCGGCCCCGGCGCCGTGTGCAGCATCGTCGCGAAATGATTGCGCTCAACGTGGAAAGCCTTGAACAGCGAGTGCGCGCCGCTCGCCCCGGAAAGCTCGTGACGGACGCGAACCTGCGGCAGCCACGAGAATCGGTAACCAAGCGCGACCATTCGCAAGCCGAGATCGCCGTCCTCGCAATAGCAGAAGAAGTCCTCGTCCATGCCGCCGGCGTCGATCCACGCTTCGCGCCGGTACAGCGCTGCCGCGCCCGAAGGAACGCCGACCACGTCGTCGGGCGCGCCATCGTACTGTCCGCGGTCGCGTTCACCGAAGCCGCGCGGAAAGCCGATGCCGTCGCGCGTGAACCAAAGCCCGCCTGCGCTCTGCAGCGTCACGCCGTCCATGTCGAGAAGCTTGAGACACACGCCGCCGAGCTCGGGAGGCAGGAACGGGAGGGCAAGGGAGACGGCGCGCGATGCGTCGCGCTCGAGCACCGCATCGTTGTTGAGCAGCAGCACGAACGCGGCCTCCGTTGCCGCGACCCCGCGATTGCAGGCCGCCGCGAAGCCGAGGTTGACGCCGGGCTCGATGCGCGTCGTCACGCGTGGATGATCGCCGACGAGAGTGGGCGGCTGGTCGATGAGGATGACCTCGTCGATGCCGTCGAGCGAGTCGAGACATCGAAGCGTGGGCGCCGGATCGCCGAAGTGGACGACGATGGCGGCCAGGCGTGGCGAGGTGGTCACGTCGCGACTGCCGGGAAGCCGCGTGGGGACGGAAGCGCCATCGCGTCAGCCGCCCAGGCGATCCTTGAGCAGCCGGTTGACCGAGGCCGGATTGGCCTTGCCCTGGCTCTCCTTCATCACCTGCCCGACGAAGAAGCCGAAGAGCTTGTCCTTGCCCGAGCGGTACTCGGCCACCTTGTCGGCGTTGGCCGCGATCACGCGCTCGACCACTTCCACGATGGCGCCTTCGTCGGTTACCTGCACGAGGCCTTCGCGGTCCACGATGGTGCGCGCGTCGTCGCCGGTGCCGACCATCTTCGGGAAGACGGTCTTGGCGATCTTGCCGCTGATCGTGTTGTCGTCGATCAGCGCGACGAGGCCCGCCAGCTGCGCCGGCGTGAGCGGAAGCTTCGAATAGTCGGCCTCGCCTTCGACGGCGGACTCGTTGGCGATGCGAATGACGTCGCCCATCACCCAGTTCGCCAGCGATTTGGCGTTGGGATGGATGGCGACGGCCTGTTCGAACCAGTCGGCGAGTTCCTTGCTGGCCGTCAGCACGCCGGCGTCGTAGTCGGGCAGCGCGTACTGCGACACGAAGCGCGCGCGGCGCGCATCGGGAAGCTCGGGCATCTCGCTCTTCACGCGTGCGATCCACGCGTCGTCGATTACCAGAGGCATCAGGTCGGGGTCGGGGAAGTAGCGGTAATCGTGCGCGTCTTCCTTGCCGCGCATGGTGCGCGTCTCGCCGCGGTCGGCGTCCCACAGGCGCGTTTCCTGCACGATGGTGCCGCCGTCGAGCAGGATCTCGGCCTGGCGCTCGATCTCGTACGCGATCGCGCGCTCCACCGAGCGGAAGCTGTTGAGATTCTTGGTCTCGGTGCGCGTGCCGTACTCCGGGGCGCCGCGCCTTCGCAGCGACACGTTGGCATCGCAGCGCATGGAACCCTCGTTCATGTTGCCGTCGCTGATGCCGAGGTAGCGCACGATCGAGCGCAGCTTGCGCAGGTAGGCGGAGGCTTCGGCGCCGCTGCGCACGTCGGGCTCGCTGACGATCTCGAGCAGCGGCACGCTCGCGCGGTTGAGGTCCACCATCGACCACTTCGGACTGAGGTCGTGGATGCTCTTGCCGGCGTCCTCTTCCATGTGGATGCGCGTGAGGCGCACGGTGCGCGGCGCACCGTCGAGGTCGAAGAGCACGCGGCCATGCTCGCAGTAGGGCTGCTCGTACTGCGTGATCTGGTAGGCCTTGGGCATGTCCGGGTAAAAGTAGTTCTTGCGCGCCCAGCGGCTCACCGTGTTGATGCGGCTGTCGGTGGCCAGCGCCGCACGGATCGCGTACTCGACGGCGCGGCGGTTGAGCACCGGCAACACACCCGGCATGCCGAGGCAGACCGGGCAGGTGTGCTCGTTCGGTCCCGCGCCGAAGGCGGCCGGGCAGCTGCAGAACAGCTTGGTCGCGGTGGCGAGCTGGCAGTGCACCTCGAGCCCGATCACGGCCTCGAAGTCGCCTTCCTCATAGTACGACCGGCGGGCCATCACGCGATCTCCGGAACGCGCGTGTTCCAGTCGGTGGCGCCTTCGTAAGCGGCGGCGATGCGCAGCACGGCGGATTCGTCGAGGGCGCGACCGATGAGCTGCATGCCGATCGGCATCCCGTCTCGGTCGAACCCGCACGGCACCGACAGGCCCGGCAGCCCCGCGAGCGGAACGGAGATGGTGAGGATGTCGGACAGGTACATCTTGAGCGGATCGTTCACGCGCGAGCCGATGGGAAAGGCGGTACCGGGCGCGGTCGGCGTGACGATCGCGTCGCAGCCCTTGAACGCTTCCTCGAAGTCGCGGCGGATCAGCGTGCGCACGCGCATCGCCTTCGAGTAGTAGGCATCGTAGTAGCCGGCCGACAGCACGTAGGTGCCGAGCATGATCCGGCGTTTCACCTCGGCGCCGAAGCCGGCGTCGCGAGTCGCGCCGTACATCTCGCGAATGCCCTTGTCTTCGCCGTGGCGATTGCCGTAGCGCACGCCGTCGTAGCGGCCGAGATTCGACGACGCTTCCGCCGACGTGATGATGTAGTAGGTGGCCGTCGCGTAGTCGGTGTGGGGCAGCGTGACGTCCACCAGCTTTGCGCCGAGGTCGCGCAGCTTGTCCATCGCGGCGCGCACGGCCTTGTCGACGTCTTCGTCGAGGCCGCCGATGAAGTATTCGCGCGGAATGCCGAGCGTCATGCCGTCGAGGCGCTCGCCCATCGTGGCGGTGTAGTCGGGCACGGGAGCGTCGATGGACGTGGAATCGCGCGGATCCTTGCCGGCCACCGCCTGCAGCAGCAGCGCGGTGCCGCGCGCGGTGGTGGCCATCGGCCCCACCTGGTCGAGCGAGGACGCGAACGCGATCACGCCGTAGCGGCTCACGCGTCCGTATGTCGGCTTGATGCCGGTGATGCCGCAGTACGAAGCAGGAAGCCGGATCGAGCCGCCGGTGTCGGTGCCGAAGGAGCCGAGCACCTGGCGCGCGGCCACGCAGCTGGCCGATCCGCCCGACGATCCTCCCGGCACGCGCGTGAGGTCCCAGGGGTTGCGCGTAATGCCGAGCCCCGAGTTCTCGCAGGAGGAGCCCATCGCGAACTCGTCCATGTTGACCTTGCCGATCATCACCGCGCCGGCGCGTTGCAGCCGCTCGACAACGGTGCCGTTGAAGGTGGGCACGAACCCTTCGAGGATCTTCGACGCGCAGGTGGTCGCCACTCCCTTGGTGAGGAAGATGTCCTTGAGGCCGATCGGGATGCCGGTGAGCGGCGTCGCGTTGCCGCGCGCGATCTGCGCGTCGGCGTCGGCTGCCTGCTCGCGAGCGAGTTCGGCGGTCACTTCGAGGAAGCTGCCGACTTTCGCGTCCGTGGCTTCGATTCGCGCCAGGCATGCGTCGGTGAGCTCGCGTGCGCTGACTTCGCGGGCGGCGAGTCGGCGCGAGGCTTCCTCGATGGACAGTTCGTGGAGAGCAGTCACGCCGGTCACTCGATGATGGGAGGAACGGCGAAGAAGTGGCCGTCGCGGCGCGGAGCGTTGGCGACGGCGTCTTCGGCGGCAGCCTCGCCGTCGCGCCCGTCAAGGATGTCCTCGCGATACGGAGCCTCGACGGCGACGACGTGGGAGGTTGGCTCGACGGCACTGGTGTCGAGTTCCGAGAGTTTGTCGACGTACGCGAGGATGCGGGTAAGATCCTGCGCCAGGGACTTTGTCTCGGCCTCGCCCAGCTTCAGGCGCGCGAGTGTCGCGACGCGGCGGACCTGCTCTTCGGTGATCGACATGATGGGTGCGATTAACACGCCCATACCAAGGTCGCAAAACGCCATGGTTTCGCGATCCCGGGCGAAAGCAGCGGCTTCTCGCGCGGGCCGCGAGGCGCGGGACGTCAACGCTCCCAGGCGGGCCGCCGCGCCCGGCATTCATGCCGTAGCGGTGATTGACGGACGGCCGAGCCGGCGCGAGGCTTCGACCATGCCGACGCCGAAGCGAAGCGCTCCCCGCGACGAAGATCCCCGCCACCGTTTCGGCCGCTACGGAGAGGATGCGGCGGCCGAGTTCCTGCGCCGCCGCGGCTTCGAAGTGCTCGCCCGCAACGTGCGCACCGCGTTCGGCGAAATCGACCTCGTCGCACTCGACGGCGACGTGGTGGTGTTCGTCGAGGTGAAGGCGCGTCGCGGTTCGGGAGGTCTCGAGGCTGTCGACGCGCGCAAGCAGCGCCGGCTCTCGCGACTCGCGGTGGCTTTCCTCGCACGTGCGGGGTGGCTGGAGCGGCCGGCCCGTTTCGATGTCGTCGCGGTGGGCCCGGGCGGAGCTTGCACGCACGTCGCGAATGCCTTTGACTGCGCCGGCAATTGAATTTCGGCCGCTCGCCAGCCCGACGGGCGCAGCAGCAGGCCAAGGCGAGGCGGCACGACTCCATGCTCGACATTCGTATTCTTCGCGAACAAGGCGACTTCGCGCGCGAGAGGCTCGCGCTGGTGGGATGCACCCGCGAGGAGGTCGACCATGTGATCGACCTCGACCGGCGCCGCCGCGAATTGATCGTCGCCGTCGAGCAGATGCGCGCGGAGCGCAAGACGTCCTCGAAGAAGATCGGGTCGATGAAACCCGGGGAAGAGATGGAGGCGGCCAAGGCCGAGGTCCGTACGCTCGGCGACAAGTTGGCCACGTCCGAGAAGGAACTGGCCGAGGCCGAAGCGGAATTCGGGCGCCGCATGCTCGAATTGCCCAACTTCCCGCATCCGGACGTGCCGCCGGGGCCCGACGACAGCGCCAACCGCATCGTGCGCACCGAGGCTCCGACGCGCGAGTTCGATTTCGAGCCGCGCCCGCACTGGGAACTCGGCGAGTCGCTCGGAATCATAGACTTCGCGCGCGGCGTGAAAATCTCCGGCACGCGCTTCTACATCCTGCGCGACGACGGTGCGCGCCTGCAGCGTGCGCTGATCTCCTTCATGCTCGACCTGCACACACGCGAGCACGGTTACAGCGAGGTGTATCCGCCAGCGATGGTGCGCGAGGAATGCCTTTACGGCACCGGCGGGCTGCCCAAGTTCGGCGACAACCTCTACCGCGATGCCGAGGACAACTTCTACTTCATCCCGACCGCGGAAGTTCCGGTCACCAACATGTACCGCGACGAGATCCTCGACGCGGCCTCGTTGCCGATCCGGCATGCGGCTTACACGCCGTGCTTTCGCCGCGAGAAGATGAGCGCGGGCAAAGACGTGCGCGGCATCAAGCGCGGCCACCAGTTCGACAAAGTGGAACTGGTCAAGTTCGTGCACCCGGACACTTCGGAGGCCGAACTCGACAGCCTGCTTGCCGCTGCCGAAGAAGTCTGCAGCCGCCTCGGCCTGCAGCACCGCATCGTCGAGATGTGCACCGGCGACCTGTCGTTCGTGGCCGCGCGCAAGTACGACATCGAGATCTGGGCGCCGGGCTGCCAGGAATGGCTCGAGGTGAGCTCGTGCTCGCTGTTCACCGATTTTCAGGCGCGTCGCGCGAACATCCGCTTCCGCGATGCGGACGGAAAGGTGCGCCTCGTGCATACGCTCAACGGCTCGGGCCTGGCGCTGCCGCGCGTGATGATCGGCGTGATCGAGACGTTCCAGTGCGGCGATGGGACGATCGAGATTCCCCCGGCGCTTCGTCCATTCATGGGCGGCCAGTCGGTGATTCGCGGAGTGGCGTGAGCGGGCAAATCGCATTTCTCGGCCTCGGAACCATGGGCGGCCCGATGGCGTCCAACCTTGCGCGCTCGGGCTTCGACGTCCGCGGCTGGAATCGCACTCCGGACAGGCCGTCGGCCCTTGAGGCCGAGGTTGCCGGTGTGCAGGTTGTCTCGAAGCTGGCCGACGCAATTGCCGGCGCTAAGGTGATCGCGCTTTGCGTCGGCGACCTGGCGGACGTGGAGGAAGTGCTTTTCGGCGCCGCCGGCGTTGCGGGCGGTGAGGGCCTCGCGGGCGCGGCCGGCACCGCCAGGGTCGCGGGTGTCGCAAGTGTCGCAAGTGTCGCAAGTGTCGCAGGCGGCACCGCCAGCGTCGCGGGGCTCGCCGCGCCCGGCACTCTCGTCATCGACTTCAGCACCATCGGGCCGGCGGCGGCTCGCGATTTCGCAGCCCGGCTTGCGGCCGCGGGCATGCGATTCCTCGACGCGCCGGTGACCGGCGGCGACGTCGGCGCGCGCGCTGCCACGCTCACCGTGATGGTCGGCGGTAACGCCGGCGACTTCGCATCGGCCGCGCCCGTGTTCGCCGCGGTCGGCAAGGTGGCGAAGCACTGCGGAGACTGCGGCGCGGGACAGGCCGTCAAGCTGTGCAATCAGGTGCTCGCCGCTCTTCACATGGTAGCGCTGACCGAGGCGCTCGCACTCGCGCGCATGCAGGGCATCGATCCTGCGCTCGTCGTCGAAGTGTGCAGCACCGGTGCGGCCGGGTCGTGGGCCCTGACCAATCTCGGCCCGAAGGTCCTCGCGCGCGACTTCGCGCCCGGCTTCATGGTGAAGCACCTCGTGAAGGACCTGCGCCTGGTGCTCGAGACGCCTCCAGGCCACGGCCTCGAAGAACTGCGCGGAACGATTCTCGCGAAAAGCCTGCTTGAAAAAGTCGCCAGCCTCGGCGGCGCCGAACAAGGCACCCAGTCCCTAACCCTCGCCTACGAGTAGCGCGGGGGAAAAGGGGTCAGACCCCTTTTTTACGAGCGCAGCAGCTGCCGCGAAACGAGACTGCGAAAATGGGGTCAGACCCCTTTTCCCGACGACGACATTTCCCGACCACGTGGACTGGGTCGCCGACGCCGAAAAAGGGGTCTGACCCCATTTTCTAGTCGTCTCGTTTCCAGAGGGCGGCGCGCAGGGTGGGGCGAGTCTCGAGGAGCGGGGAGTTGGCGGCGGCCAGCGGCGCGAGCTCACGCATGATGGGCGCGCCGATATCGGGCGGTAGCGCGAGGTCGCGCGAGTAGAGCCTCTCGAGCGTGTCGAGATTGGCGCCTAGCAATTTCGCATTGTACTTGGCCGGCGCGCACACGAACTCGAGGCCGCCTCCGAGCGACGCGCGTACTTCCGGCGCGGCCGCTTCGACCGCCAGTGCGTTGGCCACCTGCATTCGCAGGTACGTTGACGACATCTCCTCTACCAGCGGCCGTAGCGATGCGAGATCGTCGAGTGCTGCCGAAGCGGGATCGAGCTTGCCGGTGAAGACGGCTTCGATGCGCTCGAGCCATTCGCGCACCAACGCGGGAGCCTCTGCAACCCAGCCGTGGCCGGTTGGGTCGCGGCGAATCTGATTGAGCTGGCCGTAGAACGCGAAGTCGGCGAGGTGGGGCGCCGCGCCTGTCAGGAACAGCGAACGCGCCAGCGCCCGCTCGAGCGCAGCGAGGATACGCGGCAGCATCGCGTACCATGCTTCCGCGTTCTCGCGCGTCGCGCCCATCTTGGGCAGCGTGGAGATGATGCTGGGAGGAAACTCGCGCGCCGCGCGCTGGAACTCGAGACCGGGAACTCCGTGAGTCATTCCGCACGCAATGATCGCGGCGTTCTGCGCGGCATCCGCCGGATGATACCAACGTGACGCCAGCATGATGCGCACCAGCCACTCGTCCGCGTAGTCCTCGAGCAGCATCGCAACCGTGTCGGTTTCCGGATCCTTCCAGCGCGTGGGCGGGCTCGGAACGGCGGCTTCCACGTTGGCCGCAATCGCCGTCGAATCGTTCATCGCCTCGTCCGCCGGCGTGATCACCACGGGAACCATCGTTTTGCCGGTGCGCGCCTGAAGTACCGAGAAGCGCGTCTCCGCGTTCTCGATGTTCTCGACCACGTGGAGCTTCTTGTAGTGCAGCAGTGCGCGGATCTTGTCCGAGTAGGGACTGTTCTGCATCGTGTAGAGAAGGTAGGTGCTGGCCATGTCGGGTTCGTGCTCCTGGCAGGTGGTGAGGCGGCGGATGCTAGCCGCGACGTGACGGTGGCGCCACACGCGCCACGTCCCGCGCGTAGGCGGCGCGATGCGGCGACGCTGCGAGTGCTCGGTGGTGGCCTTTGAGAGAGCTTCGCCCTAGGTTTGGCGGGCAGCGACTCCGCGTCGCATGTATTCCGGAGGGGTGGCCGAGCCCGGTTTAAGGCACCGGTCTTGAAAACCGGCGACCCGCAAGGGTCCGAGGGTTCGAATCCCTCCCCCTCCGCCACTTCACGAAACGGCACTCTGAAAACCTGTCCCGGATCTCCGGCGCGGCGGGTGAAAAAAATGCGGCGACCTGCCGGGGAAAGCAGATCGCCGCTAGTCGCTCGCGCCCCAAGGGTTAGCGCAAGCTGCGGGGTGGGGCTTGGTCTCTGGGGGGAAGAGACCCCACTCCCGCGGGGAAACTACCTGCGCCGCGTCAAGCCGCGACGCTACCCAGTGACTCCTCATAGGCGAGGTCGTCGAGACTCATGGTCATGCCTTCCCATTCGGTGGCCTCGTTCTGGAAGCCAAGGTCGGCGTCCTGGTCGAGATCCACGTCGACATCCATCATGGTGAGGTCGTCGGAGTGGATCGGGGAGGGGAACGGGCTACGGCCGCTCGGGCGCGAGGCCTTCTCGCCAGTCATCGCGCGGCGGCGCAGTTCGGCTTCGCGCCACGCGAAGAGGCGCGAGCGCAGGCAAAGCGCGTCAATGCTGAGGGTTTCGCAGATGACGAAGAAGGAGAACGGGTAGTCCCACGTGTCTTCGGCCAGCCAGGTTTCGGCTTCGAGGAGAACCTTTTTGTACTTGCGGCGGGTGGCGCCGACGTTCTTGTAGAAGGAGCGGATCGCGTCCTTGAGGACTGCGTACATGAGTGCCCGCTCGGGACCCATGCCGTCGTCGCCCTGGTGGCGCATGTAGTACTGCT
>JBHEOD010000060.1:10590-20404 GCA_046261745.1 Binatia bacterium | reverse complement strand
CCATCGAATGACGGCGATCCACCACGCCCTGGGTTCGTCCCAGGATGCGCAGGAAATCTTCACTCCCGACAGTGATGTTCATGACACTCGCTCGCTCCTGCTCTTCCCGGCTCTAATAAAGGAATTTGAATTCTTGTTGTTATTAGAGAGGCCGAAATCGGTGGACAGGTGGCTTAACCGACCGCTGCCCTTGAGAAAAACTCCGCAGGCCCCCTGTGTGGTGATGCGACCGGGCCGTGCATATCCGTTGCGCGGAGCCTTTTGAAGTCCGTCATGCACCGGGAGACGAACAGGACACGCCCAGCTTGTCCACATGGCCGCAGGGCGTAAATTTGGTTTCCTTCGAACTCGTTCCAGGCGAGCAGATCAGAGCGGCCCGAACCGTTTTGCCACCGTTTCGAGGGTCAGCCGCATTCGGGAGTCTTCCTTGCGGCGCCGCTCGATCGACTGGCATGCGTGGATGACGGTGGAGTGGTCGCGTCCGCCGAGATGGGCACCGATCACCGGATAGGACGCTCCGGCCTTCTGGCGCATCAGGTACATGGCCACCTGGCGGGCCTCGGCGATTTTCTTGGTTCGCCGCCTGGCCCTCAAGTCCCCGACACGCAGGCCGAAATGGCTGGCGACTTCCTTCTCGACGTCATCGAGACTTACGACAGCAGGGGCCCCGTTGAGAGGTCGCCCCTTGCCGAGGAGTTCCTCGACGAGGCTTCGGTCGATCAGGCGGCCGCTCAGCGATGCATGGGCGCTGATGCGGGTAAGCGCCCCCTCGAGATCGCGAATGTTGGAATCGACGCAATGGGCAATCAGCGACGCCACCTCGATGCTGAGGTCAACGCCTTCGGCGCGCGCCTTGCGCTCGAGAATGGCGACGCGCGTTTCCATGTCGGGGTTCTGGATGTCGGCGACGAGGCCCCATCCGAAGCGATTGCACAGCCTCTCCTCGACGCCCGGGATCTCGTTCGGGAACTTGTCGCTGGTCAGGATGATCTGCCGTCCGCCCTCGTACAAGGCATTGAAAATATGGAAGAACTCTTCCTGCGTGCGTTCCCGACCGGCCAGAAACTGCACGTCGTCGATGATCAGCACGTCGACCCGACGCAGGCGATTCTTCAGCGCCGCGGCCTTGTTGCGCGCGATGGCCTCGATGAGTTGGGTGGTGAACGTGTCAGCGGACAGGAAGACAACCCGCGCATCCGGGTCATTGCGTTGAACCGAATGCCCGATTGCATTGGCGAGGTGCGTCTTGCCGAGTCCGACGCCGCCGTAGAGAAAGAACGGATTGTAGAGACTGCCCGGCTGCCCGGCGACTGCCATCGCGGCGGCCCTGGCAAACTGGTTGCTCGGGCCGATGATGAAGTTTTCGAAATCGTAGCGCTCGATCAGGCCGCTCGTACCGGCGGGGCGGCGCGGAGGTACGCGCTTGGCGTGGTCGGCCTCGAACTCGTGGAAGAGTTCGCCCTGAATGCCGGTGCCGTTCCATGTGAACGTGAAACTGGTTTCGTGACCATGCGCGTCCACCCATGCGGAGGCGAGCAGGTCCAGGTAATTCTCCTCGAGCCAGGACGCGAACAACTTGTTGGGAACGGAGATCTCGAGTGTCTCACTGCTGAGAGACAGGGGAACAAGGGGGCGAATCCAGCTGTCGTACTCGTCCTGGTCCAGTCGTTGACGAAGCGAGCTAACTGCCCGATTCCAAAGATCTTCGAGCTGGGTGCGAGAAGAAGCGACCAAGAGCGACCCCGAAAGTTGCCAACATCTTTATCCACCCCTGTGGATAGTCCACAGGGCACTGGTTCCGATCTCGCCCTTTCTCTTCCGTCGACCGCCCAGCGTTCGGCCGTTCGAGGCCTGCACGTGGCTCCGCAGAAGTCATTCCGCGACGTGCGTCGACGCGCGGTGTGTAGTGTTTCGAGTAGCGCGTTGCAAGAACTTCGTTTCACAATTTTCTAACGTCGCGAGATAACGCGACTTCGACGAGCACCTCGCTGCTCGTCGATTGTCCGAAGCGCGAAGGTTGACGAGCAACGTGACACGATTGAAGCAGACGTCGCAGGCATGGTTCGATCGCGCAGTGCGCGCAATTCCCGGAGGAGTGAATTCGCCTGTACGCGCATGGTCGGCGGTCGGCGGCGCTCCACGCTTCGTGAGCTCGGCGAGCGGTAGTCGCATTCGCGACGTCGAAGGCCGCGAGTACATCGACTACATCGGTTCGTGGGGGCCGATGATCGCCGGACACGCGCATCCGTCCGTCATCGAAGCGGTGATTCAAAGCGCTCGACAAGGCACGAGCTTTGGTGCCGCAACCCCGCGGGAAGTCGAGTTCGCCGAGCGGATTTGTCTACGTTTTCCCTCGATCGAACGCCTTCGGTCGGTGAGCAGCGGAACCGAGGCGACGATGAGCGCATTGCGTCTGGCTCGCGCCGCCACGGGACGCGACGCGATCCTCAAGTTCGCCGGCTGCTATCACGGACACTCCGACGGATTGCTCGTGCGCGCCGGCTCGGGAGCGATGACCCACGGCGTCCCCGACAGTCCGGGCGTTCCGGAGAGTGTAGTCAATCTCACAAGAGTCGCGCGCTTCAACGACCTCGAGTCGGTGCGAATGCTATGTGACGGCGAGGTGGCGGCGGTGATCGTCGAACCGGTCGCCGGCAACATGGGCGTCGTTGCGCCAGCGCCCGGTTTCCTCGAAGGCCTTCGCGAGATCACGAGTGCCGCCGGTGCGTTGCTGATCTTCGACGAGGTGATGACGGGACTGAGGCTCGGCCCGGCCGGTTACCAGAGCATCACGGGTGTGAAACCGGATCTCACCTCGCTAGGCAAGATCATCGGAGGCGGCCTGCCACTGGCTGCTTACGGCGGACGGTCAGACCTCATGGACCTCATCAGCCCCAAGGGGCCGGTTTACCAGGCCGGGACCCTCTCCGGGAATCCGCTGGCCATCGCCGCCGGCATGGCCACGCTCGACCTCCTCGAGGGCGAGGGTCCCTACGCAATGCTGGAAGAATCGTCGGCCTATCTCGAGCACGGCCTGCGCGAGGCGCTGGGGTCGCGGCCCGGCTGCGTGCAAAGAGTCGGCTCGATGCTCACCCTCTTCTTCGGGGCGACGGCCGTGCGCGACTACGAGGACGCAATCGCCTGCGATACCGCAAGGTTCGGTCGTTTCTTCGGCGCGCTGATCGACCAGGGCGTCTGGATCCCGCCGTCCCAGTTCGAGGCGTGGTTCGTGTCGCTGGCCCATAGCCGAGCCGATCTCGACGAAACCATTTCGGCTGTCGCGAAAGCCCTCGCCGCGTCAGACTGACCCGGTCATCCTCGATGGCCGAGCCATTCAAACACCGACCGGCCCATCTTCAGCTCCTCGCCATCTCCTGGAACTTCGGCTGGCCGGTCGCCGCGGGTGTGGCGCTTGGGCACTGGCTCGACGAGGCCCTTGGAACGTCGCCTGCGGCGACTTTGTTCCTCGGGATCGGTTCGATGGCGGGGGCCGCCTGGAGACTCATCCAGCTCGGCAGGCGCGATGCCGCCGAGTGGCGGGAACGCGAGAAGGGCGACGACACGTGATCGCGCGTTCGGTGAAGGTGGAACGAATCGCGAACACGACGATTCTCTTAACGGTTCTATTAGCAGGCCTGTGTGCTGCCAGCGGGATTGGCGACGCGCCGAGCGTTCTGTTCGGCGGGGCGATTTCCTACGTGAATCTTCGTTTGATTCGTCTTCTGGTTTCCCGCTTCATGTCGCCCGCCGCGGCTGGTGCGCCCTTGTCGTCCCTGGCCGCGATCAAGATCCTGTTCCTGCTGGCCCTTCTTGCCGTTTCCCTGAAGCGACTGCCGATCGAAGTGGTATCGTTTCTCGTCGGCACAGGGACCTTGTTCGTCGCGATCGTTCTCGACGCAGTTTTGCTCGGTGAACGAGTGGATACGCGCGAGGAAGACGGCGCCTCGATTCGCCAGCAGGACCAAGCGGACTAGGAAACGAACAGATGGAACATCACCCGATTACCTGGCACAGCCTGATCCCCGGCATCAATCAGATCCCGGGTCACACGTTCCACGCGCTCCTCGCGATGCTGATCATCATCGCCTTCGCGTGGAGGGCGACCGCGCAGCTCGAGGCGGCGCGCGCCAAGGGCACGCACCTCACGCCAGACGAGGGGCTCACCGCGCGCAACCTGGCCGAGCTTCTCGTCGGCGGGATCGACACGATGGCCCGTAACACGCTGGGCGCGGGCGGAGGCCCGTTCGTCGCTCTGTTCGGGTCTTTCTTCGTGTTCATCTTCGTCTGCAACCTGATGGGCCTCCTGCCCGGTTTCGCGCCCGCCACCGGCGACTTCAACATCACGTTCGCGCTCGGCGTGTTCTCGTTTCTCGCCTTCACGGTGGTCGGCATTCGCAGCCAGGGTTTCTCGAACTACATCAAGCATTTCGCCGGCCCGATCTGGTGGCTTGCGCCGTTGCTTTTTCCGATCGAGCTCATCGGCAACCTTGTTCGTCCGGCCTCTCTCGGAATGCGTCTGTTCGGAAACATGACTGGCGACCATCTCGTGCTCGAGGTCTTCACCGATCTCACCAAGCTGATCATCCCGGTGATTTTCTATTTCCTGGGCGCCTTCGTGTCGCTCATTCAAGCCTTCGTGTTCACGCTGCTCAGCATGGTCTACATGTCGCTCGCGATGGGCCACGGCCACGACGAACATGACGACAGTCATGACGATGGCCATGTCCCCGCGCACGGCACCGCCCACTGAGGCAAGGACACGAGGAAACGCGCCGTTCGCCCGTTGTGGAAGAGGATAGAGGCGTTGGGATGGCGAAAAACAAGACGGCGCGCTGACAGGAGTTTTGCGATGAACAAGATGAACAAGTTGGGCAAATTTGGGACATTCGTGACGTTGTTCTCGGGTGCAGTGCTCGCAAGCCTGGCCACGGCTCCCGTGGCGATGGCTGCCGAAGGGACCGATGGCGGGGCAGGCGGCCTGATCGCCATTGGTGCCGGCCTGGCGATGGGCCTCGGTGCGCTTGGCTGCGGCATGGGCCAGGGCCGCATGGTGGCCTCGGCAATGGAGTCGATCGGGCGCAACCCGAGCTCGGCCGATCGCCTCTTCACGCCGATGATCATCGGCCTTGCACTGATCGAATCGGTCGCGATTTACTGCTTCGTGATCGGATTCGTGCTGCAGGGCAAGGTCTGATTTGGCCCTGAACGGGACGAATGCATCAAGTTGGCAGTCTGCCTGCCGCCTCGGCAGGCGACGCAAGTGAAACGGGAGGGCCGGCAACGGCCCTCCCGTTCTTGATTGAAGCTAGAACAGGAAACGCAATCTCAACTGCATGAGCGTCCGCAAAGGAGTCCGGGCATGAGCATCGAGTGGCTGCGCGAATTCAAAAGAGAGTGCCTGCTCGACGAACATCGAGCTCTTTCCTCTTTCGTCGAGAAGGAGATCGTAATGACCACGGCAACCAAGCTTGTGGCCATTGCGGCCTGGCTCGGCGCCGCGGGCTCCCGTTCGCTGCCGGCGATCGCCGTCGCGGTGCTCGCGCTGTGGTCGGTGGACGTGCTCTACGCGTACTACGGCGACGTCTACAAGCGGCGCCGGCTCCAGGTGCGCGCGTGGCTCGACGCGCTGCCGCACGCAACAGAAGCCGAGCTCGGCTCGTGGAAGTCACCCGCCAACCCCTTCGACGGCCTCTCGCGCAGCGAGAAGATCGCAGCCTTGACGGGCACCATCGGCAGCCCGGCGGTCAGCGGCGTCTACGGCGCGCTGCTCGTCGTCGCGGTGTTGTTCGGCGCCCTCTGATCCAACCGGACGATTTCGTCATCTCGGCCGGCCGTCTTCACCCCGTGGTCGCGGTACGGCGGCGCGTGATCACTGGATACTGAACCGGCTGCGCGGTTCGGGGAATCGGCCGGTTTACCGTTCAGCAACATTTTGGCTTGCGGCCGGGCTGGGCTTCAATCCCCGACATGGCCGAGCCGGCGTCCTCCTCCTCTCCTGTCGACCTCGGGTCTCTTCTCGACCACGAACGCGCGACCGCCGCCGCCCGTCGCCGTCGCGTGATCCTCGCATCGGTGGTCGCCCCGCTGCTGATTGTCGGAGCGTGGCTGCTCACGCCGGGCGGAGCAGACGACACGCGCTATCTCACCACGGAAGTGACCAAGGGGCCCCTCGTGGTAACCGTCAATGCCACCGGCACTCTTCAGCCCACCAACCACGTGGATGTCGGCAGCGAACTGTCGGGAATTCTCGAAAGCGTCTTCGTCGACTTCAACGACCGCGTCAGCAAGGGCCAGGTGCTCGCGCGTCTCGACACGTCGAGATTCTCGGCCGAGGCGCTTCAGTCGAAGGCTCTGCTGAGCGTGGCGGAAGCAACGCTGGTCGAGAAGCGCGCGTCGGTCGTCGAGTCGCAGGCCGAGCTCAGGCGGTTGACTACCCTGCGCAAGGCCAGCGGTGGACGCGCGCCGTCGCAGCAGGACATCGACGCCGCCACCGCCGCGCTCGCGCGTGCGAAGGCCTCCGTTGCCAGCTCCGAGGCGCAAATCGACCAAGCGCGTGCCAAGCGCGACTTCGATGCCGCCAACCTCGCGCGGGCCGAGATCCGCTCGCCGATCGACGGCGTCGTGCTGACCCGCGACGTCGAACCCGGTCAGACGATCGCGTCCTCGTTTCAGGCGCCCAAGCTCTTCCAGCTTGCCGAGGACCTCGCGCAGATGGAGCTCGAGGTGGACGTCGACGAAGCCGACGTGGGGCAGGTGCGCGAGGGACAGAGCGCGTCTTTCACGGTGGACTCCTACCCGGACCGAACCTTCCCAGCGCGTATCACGCAGCTCCGCTATGCGTCCGAAACCGTCAACGGCGTCGTGACGTACAAAGCCGTTCTGCAGGTGGCCAACGCCGACCTCGCGCTGCGTCCCGGCATGACCGCCACCGCCGACATCGTCGTCGCAACGCTCGAAGGGGCCGTGCTCGTTCCGAATGAAGCGCTGCGTTTCGTGCCGCCCGAGACGAGGCGCGACGAGCGCGGGCTGCTGCAACGCCTGCTGCCGATGGGAAGGCGTTACTCACGCGACCCGCCCCCGTCGGATCCCGTGCGCGGCGACAACCGGCGCACCGTCTATCGCCTGGCCGCCGGCCGTCCGGAGAGCGTGGAGATCCACGTCGGGCTCACCGACGGCCGGCTCACGCAGGTGATCGGCGAGGAGATCGAGGTGGGAACCGAGCTCATCGTCGACGTCGCGAAAGCGGGTTCGTCGTGAGCGCGGCCGCCCGGCCCGTGCCCGCGCCAGCGCCGCTCGTCGAGCTTCGCAGCGTGACGAAAGTGTACGGGAGCGGGGCGGCGGCCACGCACGCGCTGCGCGGCATCGACCTCGGCATCGCCGAGGGCGAGTTCGTTGCCGTGATGGGTCCCAGCGGCTCCGGCAAGTCCACCTGCATGAACATCCTCGGCTGCCTCGACGCGCCGACCAGCGGGAGCTTCCGCTTCCGTGGCGTCGAGATCACCACGCTGACGCGGCGCGAGCGGGCACTGCTTCGCAGGCACTGGCTCGGATTCATCTTCCAGGGATACAACCTGCTGCCGCGCACGTCGGCCATCGAGAACGTGGAACTGCCGCTGATGTATCGCGGTTCGCCGCCGCGCGAACGCGGCGAACTCGCGCGCGCTGCGCTGGCCGAGGTCGGCCTGACGGGCTGGGAGGACCACACTCCCTCCGAACTTTCGGGCGGCCAGCAGCAGCGAGTCGCCATCGCACGCGCGATGGTCACGCGGCCGGCCCTGCTGCTGGCCGACGAACCGACCGGCAATCTCGACACCGCCCGCAGCCTCGAGGTGATGGAGCTGCTGGTGCGCTTCAACCGCGAGCGCGGCATCACCATTGTGATGGTCACGCACGAATCCGAGATGGCGGCGTACGCGCGCCGCACCGTGCGCTTCGTCGACGGGCTGGTCGAGTCCGATCAGGGGCATCCCGATGTGGCGTGACGTGCTGCTGCTCGCGCTACGCGAGATCCGCCGCAACGCGCTGCGTTCGTTCCTGACGGTGCTCGGCATCGTGATCGGCGTGGCGGCGGTGATCACGATGGTCACGGTCGGCGGCGGCGCGACGGCCAAGGTCAGCGCTGACATCGCCAGTCTCGGCAGCAACATTCTCTACGTGCTGCCCGGCCAGCGGCGCGGTCCGGGCGGCCCGTCGGGCAACGCCAAGCCTTTCGAGGCCGCCGACGTCGAAGCCGTCTCCCGGCAGATCGGCTCGCTCAGAACCGTGGCGCCGACGGCTTCGCAGCAGGTGAACGTCGTCTACGGAAATGCCAGCCGTGCGACCAGCGTGATCGGAACCACCGGGGCGTACCTCGACGCGCGACTCTGGCCCGTCACCCACGGGCGCGCGTTCACCGACGCCGAGCTGAAGGGCGGCACGGCCGTCTGCCTCGTCGGCGCGACAGTGCGCCGCGAATTGTTCGGCGGACAGGATCCAGTCGGGACCATGCTGCGCACGGGCAAGGTTTCCTGCCGCGTCATCGGGGTACTGGCGCCCAAGGGTCAGTCCGGCATGGGTTCCGACCAGGACGACACGGTGCTGATGCCGCTGAGGACCGTGCAGCGCCGCCTGGCCGGCAACCAGGACATCAATGCGCTTCTCGTCTCGGTGGCTGACGGATACTCCACCGAGAAGGCTACCCGCGACATCGTGCTTCTGCTGCGCGAGCGCCGCCGCATCTCGCCCGGCGACGACGACGACTTCCGTGTCCTCGACATGAAGGAAATCTCCGCGGCGCTCACCGAGACCACCAAGGTGATGACGATGCTGCTCGGCGCGGTTGCGGCCGTCAGCATGCTCGTCGGCGGCATCGGGATCATGAACATCATGCTGGTGTCGGTCACCGAGCGTACGCGCGAGATCGGCACGCGCCTGGCCATTGGCGCGCTCGAAAGCGAGGTGCTGCTGCAATTCCTCGTCGAGGCCGTGGTGCTGTCGTGCCTCGGCGGCCTTGTTGGAGTCGTGCTCGCGCTGGTTGCGACCGTTGCGATCACTCGCGGCATGGCCATCCCGTTCATCCTCAACCCCGGCATCATTGCGATGGCGTTCCTGTTCTCGGCGGCGATCGGCGTGCTCTTCGGGTTCTTTCCGGCGCGTCGGGCGGCCCGGCTCGACCCGATCGAGGCTCTTCGGCATGAGTGAGCGCCGGTTCTCGCGCGTCGCGGTCGCCGGCGTGTCGCTCCTGTGCTCGTCCTGTCTCGTGGGCCCCGACTTCGAGCCGCCCGATATCCGGACGCCGCCCGGGTGGTCGGCGCCGATGACCGGCGGACTTTCCGACCACGCGGATCCGACCCACAGCTGGTGGAAAAACTTCGGCGACCCGCTGCTCGACGACCTGGTCGCCCGCGCGATCGTGAGCAACCTCGACGTTCGCCAGGCCGTCGCGCGCGTGCGTGCGGCGCGCGCGCAGCGCCGCGCTGCCGCTTCCGCCTTCTTCCCGAGCCTGGACGGAAGCATCGACTACCAGCGCCGGCGACCCTCCTCGACGACTGCATCGCCGACCGCGTCGCGCGAGTTCGACGCGTTCTCCATCGGTTTCGACTCGTCCTGGGAGATCGACCTCTTCGGCGGGATCCGGCGCTCCAACGAGCAGGCCGTCGCAACGCTCGCGGCGGCCGGCGCCGACCTTCACGACGTGCTGGTCAGCGTGCTGGCCGAGGTGGCGAGCAACTACGTGGAGTATCGCTCACTCGTCGCACGTCTGGCGATCGCGCGGAACAACGCGCGCAGCCAGGCGGACACGCTCGACCTCGCGCGCTGGCGTTTCGAGGCGGGG
>JBHEOD010000060.1:0-10580 GCA_046261745.1 Binatia bacterium | reverse complement strand
GCCCGGTACAATCTGGCCGAGACCAGATCGCGCGTCCCGGTTCTCGAAACATCACGGGTCGCGGCCGCCAACCGACTGGCCGTGCTGCTTGGGTCGGATCCCGGCTCGCTGGCCGACGAACTGGATCGGGAGGCGCCGGTGCCGGCGCCTCCGGCGAAGGTGGCGGTCGGCCTTCCCACCGACTTGCTGCGACGACGCCCCGACGTGGAAGCTGCCGAGCGGCGTCTCGAGGCGGCCACGGCTGCGATCGGTGTCGCCAAAGCCGACCTTTATCCGCGGCTGAGCCTGAGCGGCACGTTCGGCGTGTCCGCCACCGACGTCGCGCTGCTCGATACGGCTGCCGCCCGCGGTTTCTCGGTCGGCCCCTCACTGACGTGGAATCTTTTCGATGCAGGCCGCCTTCGCAGCATCGTGAACCGGCGTTCGGCCGAGGCGGACGAAGCCCTGGCCGCGTGGGAAGCCGCCGTGCTGGCCGCTTTCGAAGAGGCGGACAATGCCCTGGTCGCGTTCGCGCAGGAGCAGCAGCGGCAGGTCCGCCTCGGCGAAGCGAGAACGGCCGCGCGAAATGCGCAGGAGCTGGCAAGCCTGCAGTACGAGAGTGGCGTGCTGGATTTCCAGCGCGTGCTCGAAGCCGAACGCGCCACGCTCGTGTTCGAGGAGTCGTTTGCGATGAGCCAGGCGGCGGTCACGAACAACCTGGTCGCGGTGTACAAGGCGCTCGGCGGGGGATGGGCGGTCGTCCGGTGCACCGACGACGGCTGCAGCTGAAGCTTCAGCGCCTGCCGTCGCGCGCCTTGCCTGTCAGCGGCACGAAACGGACCGGAATGATCATGCGGCGCTCGACGGCGCCGTTCGCATCCTTGGACAGCACCAGCAGCTCCTGTCCGCCGACGGCATCCACCGGAACCACGAGGCGGCCCGTCACCGGCTTCAGCTGGTCGATCAGCGGCTGTGGCACCTCCGGCGCGGCGGCGGTGACGACGATGGCATCGAACGGCGCGTGCTCCGGCCATCCCGCGTAGCCGTCACCGATTCGAGTGACGATGTTGCGGTACTCGAGGCGCGCGAGGTCCGAGGCGGCCCTGCGCCCAAGCGGCGCGACGATCTCGATCGTGTAGACGGTGTCGGCGAGCTCGGCGAGAACTGCGGCCTGATAGCCGGAGCCGGTGCCCACCTCGAGCACGACGTCGCCAGGATCAGGCGCAGCCAGCGCCGTCATCAGCGCGACGATGAACGGCTGCGAGATCGTCTGGCCTTCGCCGATCGGCAGCGGCCGGTCCTCGTAGGCCTCGTCGCGTTGCCCATCGGGCACCAACTCGTGGCGTGGTACTTTCGCGAGCGCAGCAAGCACGCGTTCCTCAGGCACGCCGACGGCCGGCACGCGTTGGGCCAGACCGGCCCATTCCCGGCGGAGCGAGTCCACGAGTCCGCTGCGCCTGGCGGCGAAGTCGTCCGCGCCCGCAGCGCCCGGCGACGGCACAAGTCCGAGCGCGATCGCGAGTGTCCAGGCTCGAAACGACCGGTAGTTCCCGGCGGTTCCGGGGAACCTCCGGGAGAAGCGGCCTTCGAAGCAGGAAGTCGACTCACGCATTGCAGTTCGGCTGAGGCTGCCAGCGTGTGACGGAGCATTCCACCCTCGCAGACCCCCTCCCGTGGCGCTTTCCACAGACGCCGCGCAGGTCACGGCTCACCGCGATGAGAAGGGATCCGCGAACTGCCCTCCCGGGGGCGCAAGCCTCATCCGGCCTCGACGATCTCCGTGCGCGTCGCGAGGCTCTCGACGACAGCCCCGCGGGCTTCGAGCGCGGCTACTCCCTCGTTCTCTTCGCGGTCCACGACCGTGACGATCAGCGCCACCTTGCCGCCAGCGGCTTCCACGGCGTCAATGGCCAGCAGCGTCGACGCTCCGGTCGTGACGACGTCCTCGACGAGCGCGATGCGCGCATCCGCGCGAAACCTGCCGTCGATTTTTTGCGCGGTGCCATGGTCTTTCACGTCCTTGCGCACGAAGAAGCCGTCGAGGTCGTAGCCGCGAGCGGCCGCCGCCGATAGCGCGATGCTCACAAGCGGCACCGCCCCGACGGCCATGCCTCCGACAAGCGTGATGTCGTGCTCCTGCAGGCGGTCGCAGAGCAACTCGCCCACCGCCCGGGAACCTTCGGCGCGAAAGACCGTCTGCTTCACGTCCACGTAAAAGTCGCTCTCGCGACCGGACGCCAGACGGAAGGTGCCCTTGCGGTACGACAGCCTCGCGAGCAGGCCCACGAGCATTCCACGATCGAAAGCCGTCATGCCGGTTCTCCTTCTTTCGACGGCGCGTTCATGCCGCGATGCCGAGGAAGCGGTGAAGATGCTGCGTGAACTCGTCGAAACGGTCGTGGTGCACCCAGTGCCCGGCCTTGTCGACCTCCACGTAAGTGTAGTCCTTGAAGTGGGCGGCGCGGCCGTCGCTTACCGGATTCTGCGCCCAGCTCTGCGCGCCGCGCACCAGCAGCACCGGGCACGCCACCAGGCTCCACAGGCGCCGCACACCCTCGACGTCGTAACGATGCGGACCCCAGACACGCACGTAGTTGTCGAATTTCCAGACGTAGTTGCCGTTCTCGAGCCTCATCACGCCATGAATGGTCAGGTGTTTGGCCATCTCCGCCGAAAGGTGAGGATTGGCGTCGCGCATGCGCGCCTCGGCATCGGCCAGCGCCGCGTACTCTCGCGGCTTGCGGGCGGGCAGCGCCTGCGTTCCCGAGATGTAGTCGCGCATGCGATCCTCGACCTGCTTTTCCTGCAGGCCCTTGAGCATTTCCGGCGGCGGGCCCATGCCTTCGATCGCGCAGACCTTGAGTACGTTCTCCGGATACACACCGGCGTAATGCAGCACGATCGCGCCGCCGAGAGAGTGCCCGACCAGCGTGACCGGGGATTCGCCGACGTGGCGAAGCAACTGCGCGAGATCGAGCACGTATTCCGGGATGCCGTAGTTGGAGCCGACGGCCCAGGCCGAATCGCCGTGGCCGCGAAGGTCGGGCGCGATCACGTGGTAGTGCTCGCGCAGGGTGGCGGCCACGAAATCCCAGTTGCGACAGTGGTCCTGGCCGCCGTGCACGAGCACGCAAAGCGGCTTGCCCTCGTTGCCGTAGTCGACGTAGTGCAGGCGAAGCCGCTGCGAGAAGAACCAGTGGGAGGTCGGGCCGGGAGGCGGGGTACTCAGCATTTCGGCCTCACGGGGAGTCTTGCGCAGAATCTCGCGCGTTGCGGAGGCGACGGAACTGCCAGCGGCGCGGGAGCAGAATCGAACGAGGACATGGATACTTTCCTTCGGTTGCGCGCCGGAAACGCGAAGCGGCGGGCATCAAACCGGAAAAGAAAGCCGCAGTCCAAAGCCGCAAGACCCGGCGAATCGCGAGGCGACGCACTGGCCACGAGCCGTGCCCGGCACGAGCAACGGGCTACCGGGCTTTCGCGCGAGCCACGTGACGGCGCGCTGCGCAACCAGAGCGTGCCTGCCGTCGGCGCACGGCGCCAATCGACGCACGCTCCTCGGTCCGGGGTTCTCCCGCAACCTGCTAGGGTCCCGCGCCAGCGATGCGATTCGGCCGACGAAACGACCTGCTGCTGGCGGTGGGCATGGCGACGGGTGCTGCCATGGCCGCGTTCGGTCTGTTCGACGGCAACGCAGGACCGAGGCCCGATCCGACGGTGGGTGCGGTCGCGATGGTGGGCGGCCAGCCGATCTCCCGCGATTCCTTCGACACCGCCGTCGGCCTCGTCGAGCGCGATCGCGACGCCCCGCTTTCGGTTGGCGAAAGGCTGCGGATCCTCGAGCGCCTGGTCGACGAAGAACTGCTGCTGCAGCGAGGACTGGCGCTGGGACTGGTGCGCTCGGACCGAAGGGTTCGCAACGATCTCGTCGCGGCCGTCATCGAAGCGGCCACTTCCGCAGCGGACTTGCCCGAGCCCTCGGCAGCCGAGCTGCACACGTTCTTCGAAGAGAACCGTGCGTCGTTTGACGGACCCGCAGCCTTGCGTGTCGCGCAGGTGTTCGTGGCGGCGCCGCCGAGGTCCGACGAGGAGGCTTCCCGTCGGGCGCGCGAGGCATTCGAGCGGCTACGCGCCGGCGAGGATCTTGCCGCCGTGCGCCGCGAGCTCGGAGACGCACCCGCCGTGGAGATGCCGGGCTCCTTCCTGCCGGCCAGCCGGCTCCGCGACTACATCGGTCCGGCTGCCGCGGCGGCGGTCCAGCGTCTGCGCACCATGGAAGTGGCGGAGCCGCAGCGCAGCCCGGACGGCTACCGGGTGCTCGTGGTGCTCGAACGTGCCGAGGGCCCCGCATCGACGTTCGAGCAGATGCGCGCGGATGTCCTCGCCGAGTTCCACCGGCGTGCCGGCGAACGGTCGCTTCGTTCGTATCTCGACAGGCGATGTGGCAGTGGACGAGCAGGTCGCCGGTGCGCTGCTGTTGCGGCGGGGCGACGACGCCTGCGAGCGGTCCGGACCGGTTCTGCGGACGGCGTCTGCCGGCGGACGCGAAACGCTCGCGTGGCGGGTGGACTGCCATGCCACCGGACTGCTCGAGATCGAGAGCGTGCTGCCGCAGCTGCTCGGCACCGCCCACCTGTGCTTCGTCGTCGCCGGCCACGATCTGGAGGTTGTCCTGGACCGCGAAAGTGCGCGCTGGCAACAGCGCGCGGACACGGGTGGGCGGCCGCCCGCGTTCCTCGACTCGTTCCGGCTTGGAATCGAGCACATTGCCGGCGGCCTGGACCACCTGTTGTTCGTGTTCGGGCTGGTCGTGGTCGCCGCGTCCATCTCGGAAGCGGCCGTGGTGATCACTGCCTTCACGGTCGCCCACATGCTGACGCTCGCCGGCGCCGCCGTTGGGTTGCTCAGGCCGCCGGCCGCGCCGGTAGAAGCGCTGATCGCGATGTCGATCGGGCTCGTTGCAGTCGAGAACCTCACGCTGTGCGGTGGGGCTCGCGAACGCGGCGGTGCGCCGGTGGCCGCCGTGGGGGTCATGGCACCGGCGCGGCATCGCTTCGGTCATCGCTTTCCGAGACTCATCCTCGAGCCGGCATCGGTGGTGCTGCTGGCGGCATCCGTTGCCTGGTACGTCACACGTACTTTCGGCTGATGGCGCCGAAAAACAGGCCGGGCTCCTGCATTCGCCCGCCGGGAGGTCCGTGCTACAAGGCCCGCCATGCTCGCATTCGTGATGAGAAAGGGAGGGCCGCGACTCGAACGCGAGTACGTGTCCCCGGCGATCGCCTTGCCGGGCGAGCAGAATCTGGTGCCCGTCCGAACGCTGGTCGCCGGCATCTGCAACACCGATCTCGAGATCGCGCGCGGCTACATGAACTTCCACGGCGTACTCGGTCACGAATTTGTCGGCGAGGCGCTGGCCGGCAAGTGGAAGGGGCGCCGCGTGGTCGGCGGCATCAACTTCGGCTGCGGCGCCTGCACGTGGTGCAACGCGGCCATGGCGCGTCACTGCCCGGCCCGTCGTGTGCTCGGCATCGTCGGCGCCGACGGCGTGCTGGCCGACGAGTTCCTGATTCCAGAGGAGAACCTGCTGGCGGTGCCCGACGCGGTGGGCGACGAAGCCGCGGCTTTCGCGGAGCCCATCGGCGCTGCCTGCGAGATTCTCGAACAACTCGGGCACATCGAGAAAGCCGACGCGCTCGTGCTCGGCGCCGGCAAGCTCGGAGCGGTGATCGCCCAGGTACTGGCGGTAAGCGGCTTTGGCGTGGACATGGTCGGGCGTCACCTCGACGGGCTGCAGTGGATGAAGCAGCGCGGTGTGCGGCTCGTGGAAGGTGTCCCGGACCGCCGCGACTACGGCCTCGTCGTCGAAGCCACCGGCACCACCGACGGGCTTCGCATTGCGATCGACTGCACGCGCCCGCGTGGGCACCTCGTGCTGAAAACCACGGTGGAGGGCAATCACGACATCAACCTTGCGCCGGTCGTCATCAACGAGATCTCGATCGTCGGTTCACGCTGCGGTCAGTTCGCACCGGCGCTCGACATGCTCGCGGATGACCGCGTCTCGGTCGCTCCGCTGATCGAGGCGCGCTACGGGCTCGAGAAGGTGGAGACAGCCTTCGAACATGCCGGCCGACGCGGCGTGCGCAAAGTGCTGGTGAGAACCAGCTGATGGACTTCTCTTACACCGCCGAGCAGGAGAAGTTCCGCGGCGAGTTGCGAGCCTGGCTCGAACGGAAGAAGGCGCAAGGCGCCTTCGGGCCGCACCGGCACGGCGACCTTGACGATGCCGTCCGCGATGGCCGGTGCTGGCAGGCGACGCTCTACGAAGGCGGGTGGTGCGGCATCCACTGGCCGAAGGAATACGGCGGCCGCAGTGCGGGTCTTCTCGAACAGATCATCTTCCAGGAGGAACTCGCACGCGCCGGTTCCCCCCAACTCATCAACCTGCTCGCGCTCAGCATGGTCGGCCCGGTGATCATCGCGCACGGCACCGAAGAGCAGAAACGGCGTTACCTCAAGCCCATCCTCACCGCGGAAGAAATCTGGTGCCAGGGCTACAGCGAGCCCGGGGCCGGCTCCGACCTGGCCGCACTGTCCACTCGCGCCGTTCTCGACGGCGACGCGTACGTCATCAACGGACAGAAGGTGTGGACCAGCTATGCGCAGTACGCGCACTTCTGCATTCTTCTTGCCCGCACCGATCCTGACGTGCCCAAGCACAAGGGCATCACCATGTTCATCATGGACATGCGCGCACCGGGCGTGGAGGTGAGGCCGCTGCGCCAGATGAATGGCGACAGCGAGTTCAACGAAGTCTATCTCGAGGACGTTCGCGTCCCGCGCAGCAGCATCGTCGGCAAGGAAGGTCAGGGCTGGGACATGGCCGTCGCGCTGCTGATGCACGAGCGGGCGACGCTCACCTTCCAGCGCCAGCTCCAGTCGCGCGTCGCACTGAAGGACCTGATTCGATTCTCCCAGGAATGGGATGCGCCGGGCGAGCCGCCGATGAACGATCCGATCCAGCGCCAGCGCATCGCGCAGGCCTACATCGACAGCGAAGCAATGCGGTTGACGGCGCTTCGCCACCTGACGCGCCAGTTGCGGGGCGGGCATCCCGGCCCGGAAGGCTCAATGGAGAAGCTGTTCTGGAGCGAAATGTACCAGCGCATGCTGCTCGGCGCGGTCGACATGCTCGGGCCCTACGGCAACCTCGCCCCCGGCGACGAGCACGCGCCGGAGGACGGCCGCTGGCCCCACCAGATGCTGTACTCGCGTGGGCGCACCATCGCGGCCGGCACCTCCGAGATTCAGCGCGGCATCATTGCGCAGCGCGTGCTTGGGATGCCCAAGGATCGATAATCAAACCCCTGGCGTTGCCGACCCGCCCCCCGTCGTCACTTCCGGACAACGCTCGGTGATTTTCCGGCCGCGCCAGCGGTCGGGAGTCGAACTGTCCTTCCAGCAGGACACCATCTCGCGCCGCCGTCCTCCCGCGCGGTCGTTTTTCGGCGTGCCGCACCAGCACACGCGCGTGGCGCACGAAGCCTGAATTCAACAACGGCCGCGGTATTCGTCGTAAAAATGTGAAGTTGGGCACTCGACTCTTCAAGCTGGCCCGTTCGTTGCTCATGGGGGGCAAGTCGCTTCTCGTGCAACGAGCCCGGGGCGACGGGGAGAGACACCATGAGCATTGCCATCGACCACCACGCCCGACCGTTCCTCGCCGCGCCTCTGCCCATCGCCCCGCCGGCGCTGATGCGCAAGCTGGATGCCCTGCGCAACCTCGAGCTGTTCTCGCGCGCACCGCAGGCCGAACTGCTACGCCTGGCGGAAGCTTCGCTGCTCCGCCGCTTCGAGCGCGGCCGCACGGTACTTCGAGGCGGCATGACCGACGATTGCGTGATTCTCCTCGAGGGCCGCGCGAAAACGACGATGCCTCGCGGCGTGGCAACCGGGGAGTTCTCGCTGTGCCTCGTCGAGGCCGGGGACATCGTCTCGGAGGGATGCTGGGCCCGGCAGCGCACTCCCGAGCCTGGAGAAACGGTGGCCCTCGAACCGAGCGTCGCCATGTTCATCCCGCGGCGGGCCCTCGACGTGCTCCTGTCGCGCAACGCGAACGTCGCGGTCGCCTTCCTGGCCGCCCTGTCGACCAAGCTGCGTCGCGTGCTCGAACTCGCCGCACAGAATTCGTGCCTCGAGGTTGGAGACCGGCTCTACAGCAAGCTGGTGGACCTTTCCGAGACGCGTGGACGAACGACCCCGGCTGGGGTCCTGATCGAACACGGGCTGTTCCAGAGTGAGCTCGCCGCCGGTATCGGCGCATCGCGCGAAGCGGTGAACCGCCAACTCGCGTCGTGGCGTGCACAGGGCCTCATCGAGCCGGGTCGCCGCCGGGTTCTCGTCAAGGACCCCCTCGGGCTTTCGATGGCTGTTTCCGGAGCCGTACGCGGAACGGTATTCGCGCAGGCCGCTGCCGAGGCTGCCCCGGCGTGATTCGATCCCGAGTGTCCCTCCCCGGAGCGTTTTCCTGAACCGGCAATTGGCGGGCACCCGCCAGGCCTCTTGCGCGCGGCGTTCCACGCAGCTGCGTCGCGGCGGTGCGCGCGATGAGTGATCGTTTCAACAATTCCATCTCGCCAGAGCGCGCGGCTTCCGGTAGAAGCCTCGCAGCGATGTTGGACAGCACCTCACCAGACGACATCGAACGACTGCGCCGCGAACGCGATCTTTACCGCAGAATTCTCGACCTTGGCACCAACGACGACTTCGAGGGCTTCCTTGCGGAAGTTCTGCGGCTGCTCGTCGACCTGACCAACGCGTCGCGCGGCTACATCGAGCTTTACGGCCCTTTGGGCATCAACGGCGGAGCGCGCTGGACGATGTCCGAGAAGTGCACCGAGGTGGAAGTCGCCGAGATACGCCGCATTCTCTCCAAGGGCATCATCGCGGCGGCGCTCGACTCCGGCCGCACCATCATTACCCCGTCGGCGATGCTCGATCCCCGCTTTCGCGAGCGCGAGAGCGTCCGCGGCGCTTCGATCGAGGCTGTGCTCTGCGCGCCGCTCGGCGCCGAGACGCCGGTGGGCGTGGTGTACCTCCACAGCCGCAGCGGTGCGCCGCCCTTCGATGAGAACGATCGCGTACGCGTGGAGCTGTTCGCACGGCACGTCGCTCCGCTTTGCGACCGCCTGCTGGTTCGCCAGCAGCTCCTCGCCAGCGAAGACGCCACCAAGCCCTGGCGCGAGAAGTTAAAGGTGACGGGAATCGTCGGCCGCAGCCGCGCCCTGGCCGCCGCGCTCGAGGAGGCCGCTGCCGCTGCTCCGTTGCGGGACGTCACTGTGCTGCTGACCGGCGAATCGGGCACCGGCAAGACCCATCTCGCGCGGATCATCCACGAGAACAGTCCGCGCGCGGGCGGCCCCTTCGTCGAAGTGAACACGGCCGCGATTCCGGAGTCGCTCGTCGAGAGCGAGCTTTTCGGCGCCGCGGCGGGGGCGCATTCGGCCGCGATGCGCGGCGTTGCGGGAAAGGTCGCCGCGGCCCAGAGCGGTACGCTGTTCCTCGACGAAATTGCCGAACTGCCTTCGTCCGCGCAGGCGAAGCTGCTCCAGCTCCTGCATTCCAAGGAGTACTACCCTCTTGGCGCCTCCCGTTCGCAGCGGGCCGACATTCGCATCATCGCGGCGACCAACGTGGACTTGCACGAAGCGGTGTCGGCCGGACGCTTCCGCGAAGACCTTTTTTACCGGCTCGACGTACTGCGTATTCGCACGCCCGCGCTGTCCGAGAGGCGCGAGGATATCCCCGAGCTGGCCCGGTATCTCTGCGAGGAAGTCTGCCGCCGCAATGGCCTGCCGAGAATTCACCTGTCGAGCGCAGCCATCCTGGCGGCGCAGGCGGCCGAGTGGCCGGGCAACGTGCGCGAGTTGTCGAATACGGTGGAGCGCGCCGTGGCGCGGGCGTCGGCCGCCGGACTGCCGGTGGCCGAGTACCGCCACCTGTTCGGCGGTGACGTCGGCGACGACGGATCGACCGGGCCGCTGTCCTGGCAGGAATCGACCAGACGTTTCCAGCGCGAATTGCTCGCCAGGACGCTCAAGGACACCGGCGGCAACGTCAGCGAAGTGGCTCGACGTCTCGATCTCGTGCGCTCGCACGTTTACACAATGATGAACTCTTTCGGCCTGACAAAGCCGTCGCCTGACTGAACGGCCGCGGAAGAACCACTCCCCCAATTCCCGCCGGGAAAACTGACGACGCGTCGACGTGCGACGCCCGGCTTGCGCAACCTTGATGCACAGTTCGTTATAATTTCCCCGCAACTATGACGCACACCACAGCCGGGTGCCCCCCTTCGTGGTAGAGAACTCCACCACGACAAGCATTCCGGTGCTCGTCGTTGGTTCTGGGGGTCGGCCCCGCGTCATTGCCGTTCCCCCAGTCGGCCGGGCATCCGTGAACTCCTCCACGGATGCCCGGCATCCAATCGCCTGGCCAATCCCCGACTGGAAGAAAAACAGCGCCGAAGGCCGGCGGGTGGATGGGGACGCAGCCTGTCTCCCTGGGACACGGCTTCTGTCTCGCGCACGCCATGGCCC
>JBHEOD010000006.1:56664-60391 GCA_046261745.1 Binatia bacterium | reverse complement strand
GTCCTTCTGCTACATCCCCGCCCATGGATGGCCGGCCTACCTGGGACGAGTACTTCATGACGATCACTCGCGAGGTCGCCGAGCGTTCCACCTGCCTGCGGGCGAAGGTGGGCGCGGTCATCGTCCGGGAACGCAGCATCCTGGCCACCGGTTACAATGGGGCCGCCGCGGGAATGCCGCACTGCCTCGACGTCGGCTGCGAAATCTACGAGTCCCGCAACCCGAGCGGCGAGGTCGTCCAGAACTGCTTCCGGACCATCCACGCGGAGATCAACGCCATCGCCCAGGCCGCCCGCCAGGGAACGGCGATCCGGGAAGCCGACATCTACGTCACCCACACGCCTTGCGTGCACTGCTTCAAGACGATCGTGAACACGGGCATCCGCCGCGTGTTCTACGAGAAGCCGTACAAGGTGGAGACCATCGCGGAACTTCGCGAGCGTGCGGGCGTGGAGTTGGTGCAGGTGACGGTGCCCGCGCGCGATTGATACCGACCCGCGTGGCTTTTCCGGTCAAGGCCGAGCCGTCGGTGGCTTGCGGAGGCCCAACCGAAGCGGCGTGCGGAGCCGTCAGAGCCCCAGCAGTCCCTTCAGCTCCGCACCCGTGTGCGACGCCGCGCAGTTCGCGATGTCGAGCGGAGCGCCGGTTGCAACGATCTTGCCGCCCTTGTCGCCGCCCTCGGGGCCAAGGTCGATCACGTGGTCCGCGTGCGCGATAAAGTCGGTGTGGTGCTCCACCACCAGCACCGAATGACCGCGCGCGACGAGGCCGTCGAGTACGCCAATCAGCGTGTGGATGTCTTGCAGGTGCAGCCCCGTGGTCGGTTCGTCGAAGATGAACAATGCCCCGCGGCCTCGCTTCTCCTCGACCAGGAAGCCGGCCAGCTTGAGCCGCTGAGCCTCGCCGCCTGACAGCGTGGACGTGGACTGGCCGAGAGTAAGATAGCCCAACCCGACAGATTTGAGGCAAGTGAGCCTGGTGGCGATCGACGCGCGGTCGGAGAAGAACTCGGCCGCCTGTTCGACCGTCATCGCCAGCACGTCGTTGATGTTGCGGTCTCGGTAGCGCACCTCGAGCACGCCATGCTTGAAGCGCCGCCCGCCGCACTCGTCGCAGGGCACCTCGATGTCGGCCATGAAGTGCATTTCGAGCGTGGTGATGCCGGTGCCCTGGCAGTGCTCGCAGCGTCCACCCGGCGTGTTGAACGAAAACGCGCCCGGGGTGATCTTCGCGCGGCGCGCCTGCGGCGTGGCCGCGAACAGCTTGCGGATGTCGTCGTAGGCCTTGAGGTAAGTGGCCGGGTTGGAACGCGCCGAGCGGCCGATCGACGCCTGGCTCATCATCAGCACGTCATCGAGCTTCTCGAAGCCGTCGATGCCTGCGCAGCGGCCCGCATCGTGCCCGCCGAGGCCGCGCTGAAGCAGCCAGTTCTCGTGCAGCACCTGCTCGACGAGCGTGGACTTGCCGGATCCGGAAACGCCGGTCACGCACACGAAGCGTCCGAGCGGTATCTCGACCCGATCGATCGACAGGTTGTTCTCCTTCGCGCCCCGGATCACCAGCGAGCCGCGCTCGATTCCCTTCGCGGCGCGTTTCTCCTGGCGGTGCACGGTGCGGATCAGAAGCAGGCGGCCGGTCGCGGTCTCGCGGCCGGGAAGGCCGGAGGCTTTTCCCTCGTACAGCACGTTGCCGCCGCCCGCTCCGCCGCCCGGCCCGAGATCGATCACGTGATCCGCGCCTTCGATGATCGTCGGGTCGTGCTCCACGAGCACCACGGTGTTGCCCATCTTGGTGAGGTGCCGCAGCACCTTGAGCAGGCGCCGGCCGTCGCGCGGGTGCAGGCCGACGGTCGGTTCGTCGAGCGCGTAAAGAGTATCAGTGAGCGCGCTTCCGAGGGCCGACGCGAGGTGGATGCGCTGGGCCTCTCCGCCCGAAAGCGTGCGCGCCTGTCGGTCCAGCGTGAGGTAGCCCAGCCCCACCTCCTCCAGGTAGCCGAGCCTTGCCCGCAACTCGCGGAGCACCGATTCGGTGCGGGACGCGGCGCTCTCGTCGAGGTCCAGGCGCGCGATGAAGCGCGTGAGTTTGGTGATGGCCATTGCGCTCAGCTCGGCGATGTTTTTGCCGCCCACGCGCACGCTGAGCGCCTCGCGCTTGAGGCGCGCGCCGTGGCAATCCGTGCAGGTTCGGTAACTGCGGTAGCGCGCGAGCAGAATACGGACGTGGGTCTTGTAACGCCGCTCCTCCAGCCACTTGAAGAACCCCTGCACGCCGGGATTGCGCTTGTCACCCTCGAAGATCCAGGCCCGGTCTTCGTCGGCGAGATGGGAGAACGAGACCTGCGTGGAGATGCCGCGTCTTTCGGCCGCCTGCAGGAATTTCTGCTGGAAATCGACGTAGGCGGGAGTGCTCCACGGCGCGATGGCGCCGTCGCTGAGCGACAGGCGCTTGTTCGGCACGACCTTGTCGCGGTCGATATCAACGATGCGGCCGAAGCCTTCGCATCTCGGGCAGGCGCCGAGCGGATTGTTGAAACTGAACAGGTGGGGGCTCGGCACGGCGTGGTCGCGGCCGCAGCTGCGGCAGGCCAGCCGCGTGGTGAACGCGCATTCGCCGCCGGCGTCGTCGAGCGCAATCACGCGGGCGTTGCCCGAGCCGAGCTGGAACGCGCGGGCGAACCCTTCCGCGGCCCGCGTGATCCGGTCGGGCGCGGCCGCAAAGCGGTCCACCACCACTTCCACGTTCCCGCCGGCAAACAGTGTGGCGTTGGCTTCGTCGAGCGGAACCGTGTCGTTGCCGTCCATCACGCGGCCGTAGCCCTGGCGCTGCAGGGTGTCGCGGGCCTCGGCGGCCTCCATCCCGTGAAAATCCACCTGCGCGGTGATCGCGATGCGGCGTCCGGCATGGCTGGCGGTGATCGCCTCGGCGGCCGACGAAACAGAATCGGAGCGCACCTCTCCGCCGCATTCGCTGCAGCGAACGACGCCGGCGTGGGTCATCAGCAGGCGCAGGTAGTCGTGCACCTCGGTGACGGTACCGACGGTGGAACGCGCGTTCTTGATGGCGTTCTTCTGCTCGAGTGCCAGGGCGGGCGGGATGTCGCTGATCGAGTCCACGTCCGGCCTCTGCATCTGCTCGAGGAAGAGGCGGGCGTAAGTGGAGAGCGACTGGACGTAGCGGCGCTGGCCCTCGGCGTAGAGGGTGTCGAATACGAGAGAGGACTTGCCGGATCCCGAGACGCCCGTGACGACGGAGATCTTGCGCGCAGGGAACTGGCAGTCGATTCCCTTCAGGTTATGGGTTCGCGCACCGGCGATTTTGATGGCCCGTTTCAAGCAGCACGCACGCAGGGGTTGGTCGCTGCCGCTTGCGGGAGGGCCTCGCGCCGCGCTTTTGGCAGGCGAGGCGTCTCCCTTGAGGGGGATCGACGCCGGTGCAACGCGCGAGGCTAGCACAGCGAGACCGCCCGGCAATCGGCGGCGCCCGCAGCCGGAAAAGCGGAACATGAAAAGTCCCGGCAGAATTCGTCGCGCCTGAACCCGGATCGAGGCCGAGGTGCCAGGCCGAGGCGCGAGGCCGGCGTGCGAGGTCGGCGTGCGAGGTCGAGGTGCGAGGCCGGCGTGATGGATGCCTCATTCTCCACCCCGCGTATCGACGGCCCCGGTTGCATGTGAGCTGTTGCCGCGGGCATGTTGCCGGATGACGACCGCGACCGCTGAAGTCCTGATTC
>JBHEOD010000006.1:45822-56654 GCA_046261745.1 Binatia bacterium | reverse complement strand
CCTGATTCCCCCCGGCTGGCTCGGGATCGAGGGCCTCATGTGCGGCTTCGGTGACCGTCAATTCTCGGCACCGACGGGAACGATCCTGCTGCAGCGGCAGGTTCATGGAAAGATGGTCGTCGCGGCTCCGGCCGACGGCTTCGTTCGCGGCGACGACGACTACCCGCGTGCCGCCGCCGAGGCCGACGCGCTGATCGCAGCGTGCCCGGCCACCATCGTCGGAGTGCGCACCGCCGATTGCGTACCGCTGCTGCTGGTCGCGCCGCGGGCGCGCTGGTCCGCGGCCGTTCACGCCGGTTGGCGAGGAACGGTGGCGGGCATTGCCGCCGAGGCCGTCCGTGCCGCCAGCGGCGCAGGCATCGCACCCGGGGAACTGCTGGCGGCTCTCGGGCCCAGCATCGGTCCGTGCTGCTACGAGGTGTCCGAAGAAGTGGGCAGCGGGTTCGAGCAGGCCGGCTTGCCCGTGGTGGCGCCGCGAAGCCCCGGGTCCAAGCCCCATCTCGATCTTCGTGAGGCCAATCGAGTGCTGCTCGAACGAGACGGCGTGCCGCCGGGCAACATCCAGTCGGTCGGTCCGTGTACACGCTGCCGCAGCGACCTCTACCATTCCTTCCGCGCGCAGCCCCAATCGCCTGGTCGCCAAATCAGCTGGGTTGGGTGGCGCGAGCCGGCGGACCAAACGCACGCTCGGGATCGCGAACCGCGTCGATGACCGTGCGAGCCATTACCGAACCCTGGAAGCCGTCGATAAGGCGGTGATCGAAGGTCGCTCCGATGTTGACCATCGGCACCGCAATGACGGTACCGTTCTCGGCCAGCGGCCTCTCGGTAACCTCTCCGACCAGCAGGACGATCGGCGACCGGCTCACGGGAACGAGGGGCGCGAGACCGTTGTGGAGACCGAATCCGCCGACGTTGGAAACCATCGCGCCGCCGAACTGGTCGTACGCGATGCCGAACGAACTCAGATCGAGACGCAGGTCGAAGGTGAGGAAACCGGTCAACCGCAGCAGCGGCCGCAGCAGCAGATCCGGAAGCCGCCCGAGCACCTGCTTGGTAGTCTCGGAGCCGGGATCACGCCCTTCGCGCACGGCGGTCGCGCCGGCCGAGAGTTCGTCGGCGATCTGCGCCGGCGACTTGCGGTCCGCGTGCCGGATCTTCACTCCGGAAAGATCGCGCCCGCCGTCGGTCGCGACCTGGCAGTAGATGTCCACGCTGTCGCGCAGGTAGACCCTGCCGAGTGCGACGATCGCATTGGCTGCCGGAGTTTCGGCGATCGCTTTCGCGATGGCCTTGATGACGAGGTGGGTGGGCGTCACGCGGGCGCCGCCGGGAATCGCGTTGAGGGCGGCCAGGTACGCGAGGGTGCGCCGCATGTCGACTTCGAGCACACCGTAGACAGTGGGGTCGGCCGGCGCGCGCCAGACGTGCACGGCCAGGCGGCGCCAGGAGGAGAGCCGTTCGGCTCGGCGGAAGCGGGGGCGCTCGTCGGACATCGAGTTGTGATTGCGGGTGGGAACGTCCGCGCGACGTGGTGTATAAGAGCCGGGCCGACATCGGAAGCGGGCATGCGGCCGCTCAGGTTCCATTCCGATGGAAGGCGAGGAGCACGAACATGCCGAGTCCGGTCAGGAACAGGAGAAGCTTTGTGATGGCCCTTGGCCTTGCGGCGGCGATCGCGGGCGCGGCCCAGCCGGCCCAGGCCCTCGACACGCACTATCCGCCCGACGGCGAGAACCCACTGCGCATCGCTTATTATTTCGTCGCCCCGGTCGGCAAGCTCCTCGAATGGACCGTCACCCGGCCGCTGGCCGTCATGGGCAACACGGTGGCGCCATACGAGCACATCGACAGTCGAGGCTTTCGCGGATGCTCACGCGAGCGCCCTGCGCGCTCCTGCACCAACGTCGTGAAATGACGCCGGCCGCGTGTCCGAGTCCGCGCCAGCCCACTATCCGCGCCAGCCACTATCCGAGGATCTCGAGCCGCGCGAGATGGGCCACCAGCTTCTTGAGCCCGAAGCGCTGGAACTGAACGATCAACTTTTCGCTCTCCCCAACGCCGTCCGACTCGCGGATCGTGCCCGTCCCAAACATCGGATGAACCACGCGCATACCGGGCTTGTAGTGCCCGCCGGGAGACGCGTGCGCAGGCTTCGCACCGAGGCCGGGCCGGGCGGGCCCGGCGGTCGCCCGCTTGGTCATCACCGGCGCATCGTCCCAGTCGCGAGACCAGCCGTCGTCGAAACGCTGGGATCCGCCGCGCTCGCGTGCAGGCGCCGCTTCGAGCTGTTCCGCACTGCTGCGCTCGTGCACCAGCAGGGTAGCCGGGATTTCGTCCAGAAAGCGTGACGCGAAGTTGTACTGCATGGAGCCGAACACGTGTCGGCGCCGTGTGCGCGTGAGCACCAGCTTCTGCCGTGCGCGCGTCATGCCCACGTAGCAGAGCCGCCTCTCCTCTTCGATGCCGCGTTCGTCCTCGCCGATCGAGCGAGAGTGGGGAAACACGCCCTCCTCCATTCCAAGCATGAAGACGTGCGAGTACTCGAGCCCTTTGGAGTTGTGGACGGTCATCAGCGTGACCGCCTGTTCGCGGCTTTCGTAGCTGTCCACGTCGGACGCGAGAGCCAATCGCTCGAGGAAAGCGACGAGCGCAACGGGCACGTCCGGATTCGCGGCCACGTCGAACTCCTCGTCGAAGACCTGCGCCACGCTGACGAGTTCCTTGACGTTCTCGATGCGTCCCGTGGCGTCGTCGTCGGGGCGGCTCTCCAGGAATGCGATGTAGCCGGTGTCGTCGAGCACCCGCAGGAGCAGCGGCGCCACGCCGTCGAAGACGCCGTCGAGCCAGCCGCGCGCGGACGTGCGAAACTCGACGAGGCGGGAACGCGCGGCAGAGCCGAGCGAAGCCAGGAAGGCATCGTCCCCGAGCGCGTTCCAGGCCGGCACGCCGCGATCGGCGGCACGAACCACCAGCCGTTCCCACGTCGTGCGGCCGATGCCGCGCGCGGGCACGTTGATGATGCGCTCGAGGCTCATGTCGTCGGCCGGATTGTTCACGAAGCGAAGGTACGCGATGAGATCGCGCACCTCGCGGCGCTCGTAGAAACGCGTGCCGCCGACGATGACGTAGTTGATGCGCGCCCGCACCAGTTCTTCCTCCACGGCACGTGACTGCGCGTTGGTGCGGTAGAACACGGCCGCTCCGCCGCGGGCCGCCCCCAGGGCCGAGAGGTTGCCGACGACGTGGCGCGCCTCGTCGCGCTCGTCCGTGGCATGGTAGACGGTGATCTTCGCGCCGGGTTCGGCGTCGGTCCACATCGTCTTCTCGTGGCGACTGCCGTTGTTGGAAATGACGGCCGCGGCCGCGTCGATGATGTTGCGCGTGGAGCGATAATTCTGTTCGAGGCGCACGATCTTCGCGCCGGGAAAATCGCGCTCGAACTCGAGGATGTTGCGCGGATCCGCGCCGCGCCACGCGTAGATGGACTGGTCGTCGTCGCCGACTACACACAGGTTGCGGTGATGCTCGGCCAGCATGCCCACCATCAGGTACTGCGCGCGGTTGGTATCCTGGTACTCGTCGACGTGCAGGAACCGGATCGACCGCTGGTAGCGCTGCAGGATCTCGGGATGGCTGCGAAACAGGCGCAGCACGCCGACGATGAGGTCGCCGAAGTCTACAGCGCCCATCGTGGCAAGCCGCTGCTGATATGCGCCGTAAAGCGTCGCCGCGTCGACTTCCGCCGAGGATTCGGCTGCGGAAGTCGCCTCGGACGGCGATTGTGCTTCGTTCTTGGCGGCATCGATGAAGCTGCGAAGGTATTCCGGGCGAATGCGTCCTTCGGCGAAACCCGAGGACGCGATCACGTCCTTGAGCAAGCGAACCTGGTCGTCCGTGTCGAGGATGGAGAACGAAGACGGATAGCCGAGGAGCGCGCCGTGACGCCGCAGCAGGCGCGCGCCGATCCCGTGGAACGTGCCGACCCAAAGTTCGTCGGCCACCCTGCCCACCATCGCGCGGCAGCGCTCCACGAGCTCTCGCGCGGCCTTGTTCGTGAACGTCACCGCCAGCAGCTCACTCGGATGCGCGAGGCCTTCGTCGAGAAGACGGGCGATTCGGTGCACGAGCACGCGGGTCTTGCCGCTGCCGGCGCCCGCGAGAACGAGCAGGGGGCCGTCCTCGTGTCGCACGGCCTCGAGCTGACTTGCGTTGAGTGTCATGAGGGAAACTGGGATGGTGCCCGAGGGTTTCCGAGCGGGCAACCGCATGCACGGACGAACACACAACGATGGGACATTACGATCGCAAGGACCCGACGTACCACGCCGCCAGGAAGGCCGGCCTGCGATCGCGCGCCGGCATCAAGCTCGAGGATCTCGATTCGCGTTTCCGCCTGCTCGCGCCCGGGCGCCGCGTGATCGATCTCGGTTGCTGGCCGGGCGCGTGGCTGCAGGTGGCATCGGCTCGCGTCGGCCCGTCGGGGTCGGTCGTGGGCGTGGATCTCGTTGCCGTCGAGCCGCTTTCTGCGGGCAACGTGACGACGATCGTCGGTGATGCAGGCGATGCCGAAGTGCAGCAACGTGTGCTCGCGGCAGCGGGCGGACCGATTGATGTCGTGCTCTCCGACTTGTCGCCCAAACTGACAGGAGTGCGAGCCACCGATCATGCGCGTGAAGAAGCCCTCGTCGAGGTTGCGATCGACTTTGCGCAGCGCGTGCTCGTGCCCGGCGGAAGGCTGCTCGTCAAGCTCTTCTCGGGTGTGGAACAGGCGATGACGCGGAGGCTGCGCGAGGAATTCCAGACCGTCACCGCATTCCGCCCGCCGTCGACGCGCAAGGGTTCCTCCGAGATTTACGTGGCCGCCGTCGGCAAGCGCGTCGGACGGTCCAATCAGCCAACCGCGCGCGATGGCGCCGCTTGAAACCGCCGGCACGAATAGCCGGGAGGAGTGATCTGCATGCCGAACCGTCTGGCGACCACGAGAAACCTTGTTGCGGCCGCGCTTGCGGCGTTGACCGTTCTGGCTCCCGGGGCGGGCGCCGCTGAGTTGCCGCCGCCCCGCACCATTCGCGTCAGCGGCGATGCGATGGTGAAGGCCGCGCCGGATCGTGCGCGCATCTCGGTTTCGGTGGTGACGCGAGCCGCCACCGCGGGCGAAGCCACGGCGGCCAACGGGGCCACGAGCAAGGCGGTGATGGAAAAGCTGAGGTCGGCCGTTCCCGCACCGGGAGAAGTACGCACGGCCGGCTACGAACTGACGCCCGAGTACGACTACAACCAGGAACGCCCGGGAAGAGGCGCGCCCACGCTCGTGGGCTACGTATCCACGAATCGTTTTGCGATCGTCACGGCCGATCTTGCGGGCGTCGGCGCGCTCATCGATGCAGCGGTGGCCTCGGGCGCCAACCAGATTGATTCGATCGCGTTCTTCCTTGACGACGAGGAAGCGCCGCGGCGGCAGGCCTTGCTCGAGGCCGGCAAGCGCGCACGCTCGGAGGCCGAAACCATTGCGCAGAGCCTCGGGGTAGGACTCGGCGAGGTTCTCGACGCGTCGAGCAGCAGCAACGTTCCCCCGCAGCCGATGTTCGGCCGCGAGAAGGCGATGATGATGGATTCCGCCGCCGCGAGCACCGAGCTCGTCCCGGGAAGCCTCGAGATTCGCGCGTCGATGAGCGTCACCTTCGCCATCCCGTGATGGAGCGAAGGAGCTTCGACAGCGGTCGAATCCGCCCCGGCGACGCGAGAGGGGACGCCACGCCGGAAAAGTGACGACAAGGACCCGAGCTCGCCATCGCGCAGGGTTCGTTAGCTTGCGCGAGGCAGCCGCAAGGCCAATAGTGCCGCCTTTGCGACCTCGCGACAGCGGGGACAACCGGGGACCCGGAGGCTCGAAAGCGATGGGCCAGTACGACAATCAACACTCCCCTTTCGAGAAAAATCTTCGCAGTCTCCTCGACGCCATTGCGATGTTCGAGCGCGAGGCCGGGCTGGTCATGGACCGCTTCGGGCTGGATTCGGACGCGATCGGCCGGGTGATGGATGCAGTGGCCGCCGTTTCTGCGGAGGCCGTGCGGCCTCTCGCCTCCGCTCTGGGCATCGCCGATGCGGCCGCGGTCGAAGCGCTTGCCCGTGATGTGCGTGCGCTGCTCCAGGGTGAGGCGCGCCTCCGGCGGGAACAGGGCGCCGCGACGGTCCGGCTCGACGAGCTTCTCGCCGCGGTCGAAGCGCTCGGCGCTACCACCGCACGGCTTGCCGACCTCCAGGCGCGAACCCAGGACCGACTCGATTCCCTGGCCGACCGCGCGGCCGCCATCGACGGCACCGACCAGCAGCGGCAGCGCCTTTCCGACGAAGTGCGCAGGCTGAGTGCCCGGATCGACCAGCTAGAGGCTGTGCTGGCGGCGGATGCGGGGCCGGGACTGGCCGACGCAGCCGAGGGAAGCAGTCAAACGACCGGGATTCGACCAAGCGGCGCACGTCGTGCAGCGCCGCGCTCCCTCAAGACGTCGGCGACACAGAAGATTCTCGAGGGGCTGCCGAATCTCGAGCCGAAAATCCGTCCGGCATGAAACCCAAGGATACCCCCCGATGAAACGATGTTCCGTGTTGATGATCGCCGCGCTCGCGATGGCGACGGTGGCAGCCTGTTCCAACGACGACGCGGCGAAGCCGGCCGCCGGCACCGCCGCTGCGCCGGCCAAGCCGGCATCCGAGGCCGCTTTGCCGAAGATCCCCATCCTGCCCGGCTACAAGTACTACGTCGGCGGTCCGCAGATGAAGAAGGACCAGTACGGCACCTTTCGCATCGCGGGCTTCAACGGGGAGGTCGCGCAGCCGCCGAGCCGCGGAATGATCTTCGGCGCCAAGCGCGACGGTGACCAGCTCGAATACCGGGTATGGGGAAACGGGATGCTGCTCGGTTTCCACCGCGGCGTCATGCGAGATGGCGTTTTCTGGAAGAACTACGTGGAAGGGTACAAGAGGGGAGCCCTGACCGCTCGCGAGACCATCACCCACGACGACACCGCCAAGCGTTCGAAATCGGTCACCGAGAACATCGACCCCGAGAACGGCGAGGTCATCCGCACGACGGAGCAGTCGCTCAGCTACTATCCTCCGAAGCTCCCCGACGATGAGGAAGACGAGGACGACGAGGAAGACGAAGAGGAGAACGACGGCAATATGGTCCCGGTTCCCGGCGCCGCTCCGGTCGAGCCCGCGAAAGACGCTGCTGAGTAGTCATGCGCGTCGTCCCGGTCCCGCAACTCGCCGACAACTACGCTTACCTGGTCATCGATGATGCTTCCGGGACGGCCGGCGTTGTGGACGTAGCCGAGGCCGGTCCGGTACTCGAGGCTGCGGCACGCGAAGGCATCCGGCTCGTCGCCATACTTTCGACGCATCACCACTTCGATCACGTGGGAGGCAACGACGATCTTCTGGCGTCGCTGCCGGCCGGGAGCGTGGACGTCTACGGATTCTCGGGCGACCGCGAACGCATCCCGGGCATCACCAAAGTTCTGGCCGACGGCGAAGAGTTCGCGCTGGGCGCTCTTCGCGGGCGCGCCATCTTCATTCCTGCCCACACGCGCGGACACCTGGCCTACCATTTCCCGGCCGAAAGGGTCGTGTTCACCGGGGACACCCTTTTCGCCGGGGGCTGCGGCCGACTTTTCGAAGGGGATGCCCCGCAGATGATGGCGTCGCTGTCGCGCCTGGCAGCGCTGCCGGACGACACGCGTGTGTACTTCGGCCACGAGTACACGACGAAGAACCTCGAGTTCGCGGCCGGGCTGGAGCCGAACAACGCCGCGCTCGCGCAGCGCCGTCGTGAGGTTGCCGACCTGCGCGCAGCCGGGGAGCCGACGGTTCCGACCACCATCGCGATCGAGAAGGACACCAATCCCTTCCTGCGCTGGACGAGTCCGGAACTGGCTGCGTCGGTGCTCGCGCGCGAGTCCGGCACCGCAAGCGATCCTGCCTCCATCTTCGCCGCCACCCGCCGTCTCAAGGACAATTTCTAGTCAGCCTCCCGGGCGGCTGCCGGCTCCGGCGGAATCCGTAGCGTCCTCGCGCGCGCGCGAAGGGTGTAGACGCGCATCGGCCTTCGAAAGTGGGGGAAGATGCGGACAGTGCGCGCGTCGTAACGCTCGGCGGCCCACTGCTCGAAACGGATACGCTGCGGTCCGGCCCACAGGCGCGCCACCATGATCATTGCCGGCAAGTCGGCCTCGAGATCGCCGAGAACGCCGTCGAATCCGTTTTCGTACTCTCCCGCGGCGAACTCATCGACGCCGAACCAAAGGTAGGGCCACTTCCAGCCGTTTCGCCGCGAAGTGTGCAGGAAGAACTCCGGGACGCTTACGCCGACCACGCGCTCGTCCGGATCGATCCCGTGCGCGAGTTCGCGATAGCGCTCGCGCTGGGCCTGGAAATCGACGAGCGGGTGGAACTTCGCCCGCGCATCGGGGAGCGCGGAAAGGGCCAGAACCAGCGCCGTAGCGGCTGCTGCCGCGCCGACGGCCAGTCGCGCGTTCAAAAGGGAGTACAACCCGACGCCGAGGATGCTCGCGACGATGGGGCCGAGAAGGATTGCATCCGGCCAGGACTGGTAGCTCACGAACGTCATGCCCGCGTAGATCGCGCCGGAGACGATCAGCGACATCGGAAAACGCGCCGGGAAGGCAAGGCCAGGGCGTTGCACGGCACGCCCCCTGATCCACAGCCCGGCAAGCGCAGCCGGTGCGAGCAGCAGTTCGAGATCATTCCAGTCTCCGAAGCTGCGGGCCAGCGCGCGCAGCGTTCCGAGCGGAGATCGCGCCTTGTCCTCGATGTAGTGCAGATTGAATAGGACGGCCTGGTCGAAGAAGTCGCCGAGCGCGCCGTGAGCAGCCAGCCACGCGAGCAGGAGTGCCGCAGGCACAAGCGACAGGAGAGCCATCGCCGCGATGCGCGATATCCGACGCTCGCCGGCGTGAATGACCGCGGCCCACGCTCCGACCAGGAATGCGAGGCCCGGTTGCCAGCACAGCACCGAGATGCCGCCCAGCAACGAAGCCGAAACAGTTCTGCGGCGCTCGGCCGCCAGCATCGCCGCCAATCCGAAGAGAACCGTAGGAACTTTGGGACGGCAGCCCTCCAGTGCGGCCACCGGCCACTCGTCGTACGCGACCAGCGCGACCGCTGCCGCGACGGCCGCGCCCACGGGAAGGCCCGTCGAACGACAGATCGCAAACAGCAGTACTGGCGCCAACGCACCGAAGAGCAGGAACAGGGCGTGCGCGGCCAGCACCGGCTCGACTCCGAGCGCCGCGCCGGCCCAGGCACCGACCGCACCGAGAAGCGCGCTTCCCGGCGTCTTGTGAAGGAACACGTCGCGGTAAGGAATGAGGCCGCGAGAGGTTTCGACAGCCATGTAGTCCCAGGTGGCGGCGTCGAGGACCACCGGACGGTTCCACGGCTCGAAGGATGCGAAGAAAGCAGCGGCCGCCACGAAGATGGCGGCGGCAAGGGCGAGGTCGAGGCGGCGCGCGTTCACGCGGGCGCCCGCACGATGGCCGCGAAGCGAAGCAGTTCGGCGATGGCCACCGGCATCAGCATGCCGGTGGCGCGCGCCGGGCGAAAGCCGCACGCCTGCCATTATCCGCGCCTCGCCAGTCGACGCACGCCCTTCGGTCCGGAGTTCGTCCGCAACCTGCTAGAATCGTCGGCCATGGCAGTGATGATCGGACTTACCGGCGGCATCGGGTCGGGCAAATCAACCGTGGCCGGGTATCTTGCCGAGCGCGGCGCCCATGTGATCGACGCGGATCGGGTGGCGCACGACGTGTATGCGCCGGGAACCCTCGGTTACGAGCGCATCGTCGAGCGTTTCGGGGACGACGTTGTCGGGGAGGATGGGGCGATCGACCGTGCCGAACTCGGCGCCCTCGTCTTTCGCGACCCGGCCGCGCTCGCGGAACTCAACGCAATCGTGCACCCGCTCGTTCGCGCGGAAGTGGCGGCGCGCGTGGCGGACATCGTCAGCGACGATCCGACCGCCATCGTGGTGATCGAAGCGGCGCTGATGACGGAAACCGGCTGGAGCGGCGGCGCCGGCCGGCTGTGGACCGTCATCGCCGAGCCTGACGTCGTCGAAGAACGCCTCGTGGCCACGCGCGACATGGACCCCGACGAGGTCCAGCGGCGCATGGCGGCGCAGGCCGACAACGACGCACGGCGCCGCAGCGCTTCGCGCGTGATCGAGAACAACGGCAGCCTGCTCGATCTCGAGGCCGAGGTGCAGAGCGCGTGGGCCGAGCTTCGCGAGGAACTCGAGACTTCCGGCGCCAATGCGCGCTGACTGCCCTTCGTGTCCTCAGTAACCCGCCTCATTCACGATCTCGCGGCACGTCACGGCGCGCGGCCGGCGCTCATCGACATGGCGTGGGACGCCACCACCGGAGGGTTCCGTCGAGGAGCCTCGATCTCGTACGCCGACCTTTACGATCGCACGCTGCGGCTCGTCGACGCGTTGGCCGCGCGCGGCGTCCGGCCCGGGGACCGCGTCGCTGTGCTGCTCGACAACAGCGTGGAACTGGTGGTGAGCGAGTGGGCCTGTCTCGTTTCCGGCATGGTCTGGGTTGCGCTCAACGTGCGCTCCTCGCCGAGCGAGCAGACGGCCATTCTAAGGGACTGCGCTGCATCGGTGCTGATCGTTTCCTCGCGCTACCGCCGGGTGGTCGACCTCGCCACGCTGGGCGATTCCTGCACGATCGTGGAAGTTGGCGCCGGCGGCGACTGGGATCGGTTGCTCGCGTCGGGAGCACCACGGCTACCGGCGCAAGAAC
>JBHEOD010000006.1:42104-45812 GCA_046261745.1 Binatia bacterium | reverse complement strand
CCCGGCGCCGAAGACGCCGTTCGCATCCGCTACACATCCGGAACGGCCGGTCTCCCCAAAGGCGCGGTATTGCCGCGCCGCTGCTACGACGCCTCGGTGGAAGCCGTTGCGGACGTCATCGGGCCGCTCGGCGCCGACGACGTGCTCGCGCAGGTGGCCCCCATGACGCACGCGGCCGGCGCGATGTGGCTGCCGCACGCCCTCGCCGGCGCTTCAGCGCTCCTCGTCGACCGCTTTGACGCCGCCGCTTTCGTCGAGCTTGCGGCGCAGGAGCGAGTCACATCGGCCTTCCTGGTGCCGACGATGCTGGTGCGCTTCCTCGAGGCGCTCGGTCATGCGCCGCGCGCAATGAGTTTTCGCAGCATCGTGTACGGAGGCGCGTCGATGCCCGTCGACCGGCTCGAGCGCGGGCTCGAACTGCTCGGGCCCGTCTTCGTGCAGATCTACGGCCTGACCGAATCGAACTGGCCGGTAACCGCGCTGCGTCGCGAGGAGCACGTGGTGGACGGACCGCGGGAATCGAGAATGCGGCGCCTCGCGAGCTGCGGCCGGCCGACGGCCGTGGGCGAGCTGAGGATCGTCACCGCCGCAGGACGTGAAGCGACGACCGGGGAAACCGGCGAAGTTCTGGTGCGCGGTCGCAACACCATGCTCGGCTACTGGGGAAAGGGGGAGCGGGACGCCAAGGGCCTCGACGCGCAGGGCTGGATGCACACCGGCGACGTGGCCTCTCGCGACGCGGACGGCTTCGTCACGATCGTCGACCGGCTTCACGACATGATCGTCAGCGGCGGCTTCAACGTCTATCCGCGCGAAGTCGAGGATGCGCTGTCGAGCCACGCGGCGGTGCTCGAAGCGGCCGTTGTCGGCAGGCCCGACCCCGAATGGGGAGAGTGCGTGCACGCGGTGGTCGTGCTGCGGCCGGGCGCCGCCTGCGGCGAGGAGGAACTTGCGGCTCACGTGGCCGGGCGCACGGCCGCCTACAAGAAGCCGCGTTCCTTCGAGTTCGTCACCGAGCTGCCCAAGAACGCGGCCGGGAAGGTGCTTCGACGTGCACTGAAAACGACGACGCCCCCGGCCTGAGGGCCGGGGGCGTCGCTGCAATTCGAAATCGGACGCCGCGTCAGTGCGTGGCGGCCAGCGGCCAGTCCGCGCGCGGCGGAATGCGGTCGAACACCGCACCCGGCACGAACGCGGAGTTGAAGTTGCACGTGTCGCCTTCGATGCCGCCGACCGCGAGGCACTCCGCGGCGACGTCTTCTGCCGTCGGCTGCGTCCCGTAAGGGCCGTCGAGCGGTCCGAGCCAATCGAAGAACGAGTTGAAGACCGCCCGGGTCTCTTCCTCGCTGAACACGCAATGTCCGAACGTGTCGATCCAGGTTTGCGTGTAGGCCTTGCCGCCGTCGGTGAGGCCGGTGGTGAGCACGCGCTGGAACTCGGGGATCACCAGCCAGTCGGCCGCACCGGCCATCGACAGGATGGGGTATTCGATCTTCTTGCCCTTGCCTTTGGTGAAGATGGGGTTGAAGGCCTTGGCGAGCTTCTTGCGGCCCTTGCCGAATACCAGGCGCTCCACGCCGGCATCGAAGGAGGCCGCCAGGGGGCCGCCAACTCCGATCGTGCTGTAGTCCAGCGTGTCGTTGAGGCCGATCAGCTTGCCCTTGAGGCGCTCCGGGTCGCGAACGAAATCTCCGAGACCGAGTGTCGCGAAGCCCATGGCCGTGGCCACGTTGCCCGCTCCGCCGTCGAAGGCGGTCAGCGCGAGGAAGTCGGCCAGGCGCGTATCCATCTCGGGCGTGTGCGGCGCGAACCCGATGACGCCGAGGCAGGTATCCACCGTCAAGGCCATGTTGATCGCGTCGTTACTGGAGTTGTTGGAATTCACTTCACCCTGGTCCGGGGCAGACTGGAATTTCGCACCGGGAACGTCGTCGCACAGGAAGTCGTAGACAAGGCGGACATCCATCGCGACGTCCCAGGTGGGCAGTCCGCCGCCGGCGGCCGCGCAAAGCGGAATGGCGCCGTCGATTTTCAGCTTGAGCATCGCGTCAACGGTCACCGCGCCGCCGCCCGAGAAGCCCGTCACGATGACGCGCTCGAGCTGGTCGCCGTAGCCCGACTCCTTCTTGATGTACTTGAGAATGTCCTTGATGTCCTTGGCCGATTCGAATGGGGCCCAGCCGCTCGTGCTGTAAGTGGGCGCCGCGATCGCCTTGCCCATCGGAAGCAGGATCTCGTCGAGCAACATGTAGGAGATGTTGTTGCAGAAGTTCCCGCTGCCGCAGTCGACATCCGCTGCGCAGGCCTGGTTGCTGTCGTTGGAGCAGGTTTCGTGCGGACGGATCTTCCTGTCGTTCAGGTCGAAGCCGTGGTTGACGATTACCAGATCGCCGTCCCAGTTGGACGGGAACGTGATGCGGAAGTGACCTCCGTTCTTGCCGGCTCCCTTCTGCTCGTCGCAGGTGTACCCGTCGTAGATGTGGTCCGCAGGGCAGTCGGCGAAGGCGCCGGCAATGCCCGGGACGGAAAGCAGCGAGATCGACGCGGCGAGCGCGATCCGGTTCAGTGCAAAGTTCATGATTCTCCTCCCTGGGTGAAAGCCGAGCGGTCACTCGGCCGGGCATGCGACCCTTGGCCCGTAACATGGGCGCGAAAGACGGGTCAAGGTAGTTTCGTGGGTGCGGATGCGAGGGCTCGCTGCTTCGAGCCGGAAGACTCTTCTATTTCTTGCCGGGCGCGGTGTCACCCTGCCGGATCCGCATTCCCTCGGCATCGCGGCTGAGCACGAGGCCGGGCTCGGCCGCGCGCGCCCGGCGCTCGGCTTTCCACGCCTCGCCGGGATTGACGGCGCGGTAATGGACGTTGGCCAGCGCAATCCAGCGATCGGCGTTGGCGGGATCGAGCTCGGCGGCCCGCTCGAGGTGTCTTGCGGCTTCGTCGAAGGCGGTGAGCCGGTTGAGCAGCGCACCGAGGTCGCCGTGGTTGCGGGCGCTCGGGTCGGCCTCGGTGGCCTTGCGCATGGCTTCGATCCCCTCGAGCACGCGACCTTCTGCGAGCAATTGGTCTGCCTGCTCCCGCAGGTCTTCGCCATTGGCGGGAGCAGCCGCTGGAGCGGGAGCAGGAGTTGGAGCTGGAAGGTCACGAGACGGACGCGGCGCGACGGCTGCGGGCGATGCCTCGCCAGTGGTGGGAACTTCACTGCCGGCGACCACGGTGCCGCAGGCAGAAGCTTCGCATGAACCGGTCACCTCCTCTTGCGGCGGTGCATCGAGGGGCGTCGGCCGTAAAAGCCAGAGACCGGCGGCGACGCAGGCGCCGAGGAGCAGCAGGAAGGTGGAGGTCCGCTTCATCGACGTTCGAGGGCCAGGCCGAGCAACTTTTCCACCAGTGCCTCCAGCGGCAGGCCCGCGGCAGCCCAGAGTCGCGGATACATGCTGATCGCGGTGAATCCCGGGATCGTGTTGATCTCGTTCAGCAGCACGCGGCCGGTAGGCTTCTCCAGGAAGAAGTCGATTCGCGCCATGCCGCGTCCGCCGATGGATTCCCACGCCGCGAACGCGACTTCGTGAAGCTGGCGCAGCGCGGCTTCCGGAATCTCGGTGGGAGCACGCAGCCCCGCGCTCGCGTCAACGTACTTGCTCTCGAAGTCGTAGATCCCGTCGGCCGGCAGGATCTCTCCCACCGGGGACAGCTCGCCCGGCTTGCTGC